>JAIBJL010000349.1 GCA_020029545.1 Gammaproteobacteria bacterium | reverse complement strand
ATTCCTCCCAAGAGTCCACATCGACGGAGGAGTTTGGCACCTCGATGTCGGCTCATCACATCCTGGGGCTGTAGCAGGTCCCAAGGGTATGGCTGTTCGCCATTTAAAGTGGTACGCGAGCTGGGTTCAGAACGTCGTGAGACAGTTCGGTCCCTATCTGCCGTGGGCGTTGGAAACTTGAGGGTGAGCTGTCCTTAGTACGAGAGGACCGGGATGGACGTATCTCTGGTGTTCCGGTTGTCACGCCAGTGGCACTGCCGGGTAGCTATATACGGAAGGGATAACCGCTGAAAGCATCTAAGCGGGAAGCCCCCCCCAAGATTAGGTTTCCCTGGGAACTCGATTCCCCTGAAGGGCCGTCGAAGACTACGACGTTGATAGGCTGGGTGTGTACGTGCAGCAATGCATTTAGCTAACCAGTACTAATTGCCCGTGAGGCTTGACCATATAACACCCAATGCGCTTGGCCTGACGGCGAGTCAGGTACATGCAAAGGTTTGTTATCGATGTATCGATATAAGGTGCTGTTTGATTACTCATTAATGCGACAGCGTCAAAGCAACAATCCGAATTCATCAGTGCAGCTGTCCTGTCACATTTATGT
The DNA here is from genome assembly GCA_020029545.1 of Gammaproteobacteria bacterium. Classification (GTDB taxonomy): domain Bacteria; phylum Pseudomonadota; class Gammaproteobacteria; order Steroidobacterales; family Steroidobacteraceae; genus Steroidobacter. The sequence continues at coordinate 4,920 of JAIBJL010000349.1, read as the reverse complement.
GGCATATAGCTGCAACGTGAGCCAGTTTGCCTGGCGGCTTTAGCGAGTGGGAACCACCCGATCCCTTTTCGAACTCGGAAGTGAAAACGCTCTGCGCCGATGGTAGTGTGCCCTGCGGGCATGCAAGAGTAGGTCACTGCCAGGCACTTAATTTGATGTGACAATCGAGGCAACATGCTTTGAAAGTCTCAACAGGAATGGAAGGCCCTGCCGGAGAAATCCGGCAGGGCTTTTCTGCGTGGGTATAGTGGTAAGAAAAGGCGAGGTGGCACGCAATGAAAACTTCCGACCGACGTCAGCTCGTGAAGGCCAATGTGATTGATGCATCGATAGCCCGCGTTGCTATCAATGCGTCACGTCGTGAGCGTGCTATAGCCGCTGAACGCCTTCGCAAGGACTTGGCTGCCAAGAATTTTGCTGCCCGGTCGATCGAAACGGTTTCCTATCAGGAAGCCGGCTGAGTTCAGTCAGCCCTGTCGGACAAAGTTGAAGAGTTCCGCACGCCGTTGAGGTGACGAGCAACGACAGCTCGTCATCCCTGCCGTCATTGGTCCTGCTGCAATTGGCTTACGACGGCGCTTCAGTGAAAATCCCGCGAATTGCGTGGCAGCGTTCGCACCCAATGTGAAAAGTTCTCTACTTCATGGACGACCACATGCAGGACGCCTTCCTGACTTTGCAGTTCACCGGTCACGTTCATCAACGTCGTGTTGAGAATCCGGTGTCGGAAGGTTTCGAAGATGCCCGGCCAGAAGATGATGTTGTGGGTGCCTGTTTCATCTTCCAGTGAGCCGAAGATCACTCCCTTCGCGGTTTGCGGGTGCTGCAGGTGAGTGACTAATCCACACACGCTGACTCGTCTGCCATTCTGCATCGAATCGAGTTCCTTGCGGCTCGATATGCCGAGTCTGCGCAACTTTGGCCGTAACAATTTCAGTGGATGCTTTCCTGTGCTTAAGCGCATCTGCTGATAATCGCGCAGCACCTCTTTCCACTCACTGGGCTCAGGCAACGTCAGTTGCGGTTCCACGGCTGCGACGCCTGCCAGCATTCCCGGTAATCTTTCGGCGCCCAGCGCATTCCAGAAAGCGAGGTTTCTGTTTTTCGTCAGGCTACGAAATGCTCCGGATAGCGCGAGCAATTTTGTTGCGCGACTGGGCAGCTGAGCGCGATGCGCAATATCTTCGATCGAAACGAAAGCCCGTTCGTGCCGCGACGCCACGATTCTCTCCGCATCGCTGTTGCGCAGCCCCTGGATCAGGCGCATGCCCAGACGAATTGCCTGCCTGTGCTGCGGATCCAATTCAAGCGTGCAATCCCATTCGCTGCAGCAGACATCAACCGGCAGCACGGCGACCTCCTGCCGCTTCGCCTGTTCCAATAACTGCGCCGGCTGGTAGAAACCCATGGGTTGACTGTTGATCAGGCCGGCGAAGAATGCGGCGGGGTAATGGCACTTCAGATAGCTTGAAATATAGGCCAGCAAAGCAAAAGATGCAGAGTGCGATTCGGGGAAGCCATATTCGCCGAAGCCTTCGATCTGCTGGTAAATCTGCTGGGCGAATTCTGCCTGGTAGCCTTTCCTTCGCATGCCCTCCATGAGTTTCTGCCGGTACTTGCCCATGGTGCCGTTTCGATTCCAGGCGCCCATGGCGCGTCGCAATTCATCGGCCTCACCCGCAGAAAAATCTGCTGCGATCATTGCGATCTGCATGACCTGTTCCTGGAAAATAGGTACGCCGAGCGTCTTTGCCAATGCCGGCTTCAATGCATTATCCGGATAAGTGATTTCTTCAGGCTGCATGCGACGACGTTGCAGATAGGGATGCACCATTCCGCCCTTGATGGGGCCGGGACGTACGATCGCGATCTCGATCACCAGGTCGTAGTATTTCTTGGGCCGCAGGCGGGGCAGCATGCTCATCTGTGCCCGCGACTCGATCTGAAACACTCCCACCGTGTCCGCGCGACAGATCATCTCGTAGGTCTGGCTTTCTTCCCTTTCGATTTGATCCATCCGGGTCGGACCGCAACCGGCGCGCTCCAGCAGACCGAAAGTGCGCTGTAATGCCGTCAACATCCCCAGCGCCAGTACGTCCACTTTCAGCAAACCCAACGATTCGAGATCGTTCTTGTCCCATTGGATGATGGTGCGATCGGGCATGGCCGCGTTTTCCATGGGTACCAGGTCGCTTACCGGCTGCTCCGAGATGACAAACCCACCCACATGCTGCGAAAGGTGTCGGGGAAAGCTCATCAGCTCTTTGACACACGCACACAGTCGTTGCATGACATCAGCTTCGAGATGCAATCCCTGAGCAGCAACGCTCTGCCGAAAGCGTTCCCAGTTGTCCCAATAAGCCTGTGATTTGGCGAGTCGATCGACGATATCCGGATCCAGTCCCATTGCCTTGCCGACATCGCGAATGGCACTGCGCGGTCGATAAGTGATGACCGTGGCGGCGATGGCAGCCCGTTGCCTTGAGTACTTGTCGAAGACATGCTGGATGACTTCCTCGCGACGTTCGTGCTCGAAATCCACATCGATATCCGGCGGCTCGTTGCGCTCTACGCTCAGAAAACGCTCGAAGAGCACTTCGATCAATTCGGGATTGACCTCGGTGATCCCTAAGGCATAACACACGACAGAATTGGCCGCCGAACCGCGGCCCTGGCACAGAATGGGCTTCTTGTCCTTCTGTCCGTTGCGCGCCCAATCGACGATTTCATGCACGGTGAGAAAAAAATGCTCGTACTTGAGCTGCCTGATCAGCGCCAGTTCTTTCTCGATCGCATCGCGAGCCTTGGCGGGCACGCCGTTGGGCCATCGATCGATCAATCCCTTCTCGGTGAGATTGCGCAAATGCTGAGGGGCGTTGAGCCCTTGCGGGACGATCTCATGCGGATAGTTGTATTGCAGGCTGCCGAGGGAGAACTCGCATCGCTCGGCAATCCGCAGTGTTTCTGCGAGCAGTGCTGCTGGATAAATCTCACTGAGTTCCTGGTAGCGTCGAAGATGTCGCTCGCCATTGGGGAGCAGCCGATGGCCGGCTTCGGCAAGGGTGCAACGGTGACGAATCGCCGTGACGGTATCTTGCAGAGCGCGTCGCGCCCGTGAGTGCATGTGCACATCGCCTGCCGCCGTCAGAGGAATTTCCATGGAGAGACCCAGTTGCTGCAATGTCTGGAGATAAGCGCCGTCGTCTGCGTTGCGATGCAACTCGACAGCGATCCACGATCGATCGCGGAAAAAATACTTCAACCAGGCAGCCTGGGAGCGCAGCTTTGCTGTCGTTTCCTGGGCCGTTTTCCTGGCGCGAGTGTGAATTGACGGCACCTGCAAAGTCGCGATCGATGGGGCAGCAGGGGGAATCCACAGGGCGAGGCAATCGTTCAGATCTGTCTCGAAATCCGCTCGGCTGAGCTGGTAACTGCCTTTGTCGATGCGCTCGCCCATTCGCCCTTTAGTGATGAGCGTGCAGATCTGTGCATAAGCCGTCTGGGACGGAGCCAGCAACACGATATGCAAACCATCGGTGGTGCGAAACTCGGAGCCGATGATAAGTTTGATGGGGATGCCTTTGGCAGCCTCGTGCGCACGGACCACACCCGCCATGGAGCACTCGTCTGTGAGCGCCAGGGCGGCATAGCCGAGCTGGTAGGCCTGTGTGACGAGTTCGCCGGGGTGCGATGCGCCGCGCAGAAAAGTGAAATTGCTGATGCAGTGAAGCTCTGCGTAAGGATGCTTCACGGGAGTTGTCGCCCGATCACCCTCTAAGACGCTGCTCTTGTCAGCCCTGATGTCAGTCCTGATGTCAGCTCTGATGTCAGCTCTGATGTCAGCCATGATGCCTGGCGCAGAGCTCATGACCAGAATCCGTGCAGATACCAGTGGTCGGTACGAAGATCGCGAAAAACCCACAGTGCGGCGCCGTTGCTGTTGCGAGCGACAAAGTAATCGCGTTGGACATCGCCACCATCCCACCAGCCACTTTCGATGCGTTCCGGGCCCGAAATGATCTGTGCGATCGACGACCGGAGGGGCCTGGGTTCCGGCAACAGCCAGAGTGGACGATCAGGAAACTCAACGGTGGGGTGCCTGCTATCGAAAGGCGCATGAGACCAGCTCGATTCCGGCCGATGATCGGCAACAGCTTTCAATCCACGCACCTGCTCCTCACCAACGCGCGCTGCAATTCTGTCGAGGGTGTGCGCCAGCTCTTCTGCCTGTTGCAGCTCGCCACTGACGAGGTCTTTTTGTAAGGCGGCCGGCGCGGAAAATTCATCGGCAGACAAACTCAGCATCCAGGTCGCTGCAGGAAGTTCGGTACGCTCCAGCCGTTCACGCACCACTGCCAGGAAGCGATCCGCATTGCGTTCGGCGACGGAGAGTCCGATGAGCAGTTCAGTGGCAGGGGCTTCACGATGCGAAAATATCAGTCGGAATTTTTGCACGGCGGTGTCGCGCGCACGCAGAAAACCGGCGAACTCGCGCAACAGTCGATTCATGGGAAACCGCAGCGCTTCCGAGCTGCGGAGGTCGAAACCGAACTCGAACTGTGCCCGGTAGGTTTCCGGCAAGCGAAAGGCGGGACGTGGATCGGCGGCATCCCCCATCAATCGATCCAGAAGATTGCTCGTTGCCGGACCAAAGCGTTTGGCGATTGCGTCACGCGGTAGCTCCAGGAGCAGACCGATGGTGCGCACGCCCGCGGTATGCAAATCTTTGGTGATCTGCGGATCAAGCGCCAGTCGCGAAACAGGTAGCGAACGGATGCGCGCATAGAGCGCATGTGGAGTAGTGATCGCCACGCGTATGCCTGCGCGGGCGAGGAGTGCCGCACCTTCCAGTGTCGGTGCGATACCGAGCTGATAGGTGTACTGCAGCTCCTGCAGTTCCTGTTCGAGTCGTCCAAGAAA
>JAIBJL010000348.1 GCA_020029545.1 Gammaproteobacteria bacterium | reverse complement strand
CCCGACGGATCAGGCCATGCATACGGCGATGCAGGAGTTCTCCCGAAACAGCTTCGAGGTTCGTGACCGGCAGGCTGGGGCGGGGCAAACCCATCAGGGAAACGCGACACCTTCGACGTTCCGGAAGCTCAAGCCGGTTTCATTGGCTGGCAAGGGGGCGGAAACAGTCGAGCAGGTGGGCGAATCGGCAAGTCGCGTGGCAGAAGGACTTTCTGGAAGCGATCCGGGCAAATACTTGACGGATACACTGGCTGGGAAGAAACGAGAATAGTGACTCGCTTGGCTACAATGATTTGCTTTCTGCAGCCAATTAAATCAATAACAGAGTCTAAAAATAGGTTTTTACGTACCATATTTATTCGTAGAGGACTAAAAATAGGCTTTTCATTGACATAGACACATAATGTTCTAAAATTAGTCCAGAGTGATTATTAATAACTATTAATGGGCTATTATTAGACTATGGATGTCTATCGAATGACCAATGATGAGGTGGCGCACGCACTCGCCTCGGCGGTGAAAGCTTGGCGGATATCTCCCAATGGAGCAGGTTTGACCCAGGCAGACCTGGCGCACAAAAGCGGCATCGGCCTGACGCCGTTGAAACGGTTTGAAAAGACTGGGGCGATCACACTGCGAAATCTCATTGCCATATTGCGGGCCATGGACTTGCTCGATGGCCTGACCGGATTGGTGCCCGATGCCGATAGCCCGAGCCCTCTGGATGTATTGGCTGAAGAGCAAAAAAAAGCAAAGCGGACCCGCAAGCGTGCGCCGCGCTCAAGCAAGGAATAAGCGATGGATGAGATCAAGGCCGTACAGGTCAATATCTGGGGGCAGTTCGTGGGGGCTGTGGCACCTCTAAAGAACAAGCCGGGGTTCTACGAATTCAGCTATTCCCCCGAGTTCGAAAAAGGGCGCCTCGAACTGTCGCCCATCCTCATGAAACTGAAGTCGAAGCGCCGTTTCAGCTTTCCCTCGCTGTCGCAGGAGACGTATTACGGTCTCCCCGGACTGTTGGCCGATGCATTGCCGGACAAGTTTGGCAACGCGCTCATCGATGAATATCTGTCGCGTCGCGGGGTGCTATCCAAGGATGTCACTACCCTGCAGCGCCTGCTGTACGTGGGGCGGCGAAGCATGGGAGCACTGGAGTTCGAACCGGCCGAGACTCAGGTCAGGGGAGACGCAGCCAGCTTGCCGCTGGATATGGCGCATCTGGTTGAGGATGCGCGCCGTGCGCTGAAAGGCGAGTTCTCCAAGATCGCCCAGGACATGATCGACATCGGTAGTTCGGCTGGTGGCGCTCGGGCGAAGGCGGTGATCGGCTGGAACCCGCAGACCAATCAGGTCGTCTCGGGCCAGTTCGACGTGCCGGGAGGCTTTGAACACTGGCTGCTCAAGTTCGATGTCGGCGCGGATGGGGAACTGGGAACGACAGCGGGTTTTGGCCGGATCGAGTACGCCCATGCGCTGATGGCCGAGGCTGCGGGCATCGACATGAGTCCCTGCCGCTTGCTGGAAGAGGGCGGGCGAGCGCATTTCATGACCCAGCGCTTCGATCGGAAAGGCAATGACAAGCTGCACACCCAGTCCCTCTGTGCGCTCATGCACCTCGATTTCAACATTCCCTATGTGCATGGCTACGATCAGTACATGCGAACCGTGCTGAGCCTGAAGCTTGGTGCCGACGCCATCGAACAGGCCTGGGCGAGATGCGCGTTCAATGTCGCGGCGGTGAACTGCGATGATCACACCAAGAATCTCGGATTTTTGATGGACAAGTCGGGCCAATGGACGCTTGCACCTGCCTATGACAACTGTTTTTCGCACAACCCCGGCGAAGGCAAATGGACGCGAATGCACCAGATGCAAATCAATGGCAAAAAATGGGATATCAGTGCGGAAGACCTGCTCAACTTTGCGAAGGCCTACGACGTCCGCCGCCCTCGCGAACGCATGCAACAGATCGTCGATGCCGTTGCTCGCTGGCCGGAATTCGCAAGAAAAGCCGGTGTGTCAGATGAGGAAATCAGCAGGATCGGCGGATTTCATCCGGCCTGGGTGAGGGCGACCTGACGAGTGGTGGGTGCGCATAACAATGCGTCCGGCTCAAGTCCTCGTCTGGCGGGTTGAATATCTTGTCGGCGTTGGGATGGCCGTGCAGAAAAATCGCGTCTTTAGGCATGGACGCCCGACTTCAACTGCCGAAAAATACGTCGTGTCCTGCCCGATCCGTAATCGGCAAGCATCTTCTCGAGACGTCCCTCGTCGAAGGTGTCGAGCTTGCGTCGCACATTGGACAACACAGTTTCCGGATCTTCGGCTAGGTCGGTCAGGTTGTTCAGCATATCGACCAGTAGATATTCGCGATTGACCTGCTTGCGCGAAGGAAAGCGAGGTTTGTCGCGAAAGTCGAATTCAAACCCGGCCAGGGCGAACTTGCCGTGGCGTTTGTGGTTGTAGACAACGGTCTTGCTGTAAAGCTGCGTGGTACCCAGGCCCAAGGCGTTATAGCAACTCGGGTTGAACATCAGGAAATGACGGTCATCGAGAAACTTTTCGACGAGCGCTTCCTCGCTTGGCGGTGCATCGCCAAACGGAGTTCTTCGGGGGACGTAATAAAGCCCCTGAGCAGCCTTTCGCACGGTTCCGGCCTTCACTGCCAGACCGAGTTCCCGATCAACGCTGGGCAACTCATCGGCTAGGTCTTTACGTCGAAAAACCTTGCCGGCTAGTTGCTTCCATCGCCGGTCGAGTGTGGCATTCACAGTGTTTTTTCGGTGCGACATGTCTCAAAAACCTCACTGATATTTCATGCAAATATGCCACAGCCTTCCGGTCAAGGGAAATCGACTCTTGAGCGTTGCGTTTTACGTCACCACGACGGCGGTACCGGAATAGATCACTCGGGAAACCCGCCATTGCGATCCTGGTTGGTCGTAATGGGCATGGGTTTTCCTCAGGCCGACGATGGCGTTCGCTCCCTTTGCCAAGGCGTTTCGGGCCAGAGTCAGAAGGGCATCGCATTCGGCGAGTTGGTAATCAGCATCCGACGCGGCCTCGACTGCGGATACCGACTCCAGGTAGCCGATCGTCCGGATCGCCGCCCTTGATGGTGGCAGGTCGGTCGAGATCAGCAGAACCTGGTGTTTGATCGCCTCCAGATCCGAAAGCATTCGATCCATCTGACGATGAGCGACTGTTTTGTTCCGCCGGTTCCAGCGGTACAGCGTGAGTCCTGCAAGGACGCACGCTATGATGGGCATCCACCCGAAAAAACTGCTCGTCTGGGTTGCTGCGGCCAGGCTCATGAAAAGTCTCCAAAGGCTGTATTTCGTTTCAGCTTCTCACAGTCGCCCGAAACTGCAACGGGCAAAGTCAGCCGTCAAGGCCGATCCTGAGACGGCTCTTCTTGCTTGCGTGGGTGAAATGCGGCCAGGAAGTGCGTATTTCAAAAACCGGCACCGCTGGCTATCCCATAGAGTCAGGCCATGCGATCCCGATACTCGACATGGCAAGAAATCCGATTTCCGCTCATCCTCTGGCTGATGGCCGCCTACTTGGCGGTGAGCGGAAGCTACATGCTCGCTTTCAACCTGACGGAAAGCCTGCCGGGAACGGTATTTGTCATCTGCAAGGACACCTTCCCCGATAGTGGTGAGTTCGTGGCTTTTCGGTGGGAGCGAAACTGGCCGTATCCGAAAGGAAGCATCTTTGTTAAGCGCCTGGTTGGCCTGCCTGGATCGCGCGTGACGACGCAAGGACGGGATTTCTACGTGGATGGCCGGGCGGTGGGGCAAGCCAAGGAACGGGCAAGAACTGGCGAACCGCTGATTCCAGGACCCGTGGGGGTGATTCCGGAAGGTAGCTATTACGTCGCGGGCGGGCACCCCGACAGTCTCGATTCCCGCTACCAACTGACGGGATGGGTAAAACGCGATCAAGTTATCGGCCGTGCGTTTCGGCTGATATGAGCGGATTGAAGATGCCGCTCGAATTTTGCGGGTGTGCCGTCAACGTCTCCGCAAGGAAACGCGCATGTTGCACTTGCTGAAGAAAGTGATGGGCAAGGCAGAGATTTCTTTGCCGCAGCAAGCAATCGAGACACCGCCCACCGCCCAATCCTTGCCTGACGATGAAATCCCGCGTTACCCGCCCTTTATCAAAGGGTTGCCGGCATCCCATCCCGATCGGCTGATCGAAACCCAGCAAGAACTGATTGGGCAGATTCGAGAGTCCGGGTTGGCGTCGAAAGATGTCTATGAGGAATTTTATCTGGGGCCCTTGCGCCGCTTTGCCTCCTACGCCCATTTGCTGCCGGCCAGCGAGACTCACCATCATCGTGGCGCCGGGGGCTTGTTCCGGCATGCCATCGAGGTTGCCTTGTGGTCATTACAGTCCGGGGATAGGGTACTTCTGCCGGGCGATCAAACTCCGCGACGGCGGCGGGAACTGGAACCGCGCTGGCATTCGGCGGTTTTTCTCGCGGCACTGTGTCATGACCTGGGTAAGCCCATCACCGATCTGATGGTGACCAATCAGGATGGAGGGAAAGTCTGGGATCCATTTTGCGAAGATCTCTACGCTTGGGCCATCCGCAATCAGGTAGACCGCTATTTCCTGCGCTGGCGCAAGAACCGCGGAACATCCCACACCTCGGTCTCGCTGCTGCTGGTTGAACGCATCGTCGGTAGAACCGGATTGGGCTGGATATCGCAGGGCGATCCCAATCTGGTGACCTGGATGATGGAAGCGATCAGTGGCCATCCCAGCCAGGAAAACATGATCCACAACCTGATCGTACGATCTGATCAGGTCAGCGTGACGCGTGACATCGAGAGCATGGGCGCCAACTTTGCTGGCTACGAAATAGGAATCCCCGTCGAGCGCATTCTTCTCGATATCATGCGTCGGCTGGTTCGGGACGGGGTCTGGATTGTCAACGAACCGGGATCGAGGCTATGGCACATGGACGGCCATCTCTACCTGGTCTGGCCCGCAGGGGGCGAGGAGATCGCTGCGATCATCAATCAGGAAAAAATGCCCGGACTGCCGAGGACACCGAACAGCATTCTCGACATGCTGGTCGAGCGCAAATTGGCTGAATTCAAAGTCGGGCAGCTTGATGGCAACCGCTACTGGTTGATCGCTCCGGCCATCCTTGCGGAAAAAATTCCCAACATACAACTGAAGGCGATACGCCTCAACAACCCGGGCGCACTGTTGGATTCACTGCCTGCATCGGTAGCTGGAAGGCTGGTTGGTAACGACGATCCGCCCACCAAGTCGTTGAGCAACGCATCGGTTGTCGCGCCGACAAAACCTGCAGTGCCGACCATCGAAGTGGTTCCAGCCGCCATCGTCACTTCGGCCACACCGGCTGCATCGCCCGCTGATCAACCGCCTGATCAGCTGGATGGTCCGGTTGGTGAAGCGCTCAAAGCGCTGGTGGAGGATATCGAGCACGGCCGCAGGGACGGTAGCAAGATCACTCATGTCGATTCGGAAGGAATCCTGTGTCT
>JAIBJL010000062.1 GCA_020029545.1 Gammaproteobacteria bacterium | reverse complement strand
ATCGCAGGAATGGCGAACGCAAAATAGACCGATAACAGGATCGTCACCGGCGCGATGGTCGCTACATACGGCCAGCGGCGTTTGAATATCGCACCAAACGTACTGGTCGCCGGATCGTCGTCTTGTCTATCCATGGGTCTTGGTGCTCGTGCTGCTACTGCTGACGATCAAGTCCACGGTAGCCGACCGAAACTTCAAATCTGTTGTTCCTTGCTGTGTCGGTTTCAAAATCATACTTCTGCGAGATATAAGTGTATCCGGCACGCAGGTACCACGTTCTCGACATCATCCATTGAATACCGACGTCCGCCTGTCCGTAGTCCCGATCGACAGTTGAACTAACATTGCCGAGGGACCGGTCGCGAATATATCTCGCGGCGCTGAGCACTTTCAGCCTGGCGCTGAGATCTCGGTCGTACTGCACCTGTACCTGATCCGTATAGTACAAACTGCCACCGCCGCTGGGTGTGACGGCGCGCCCAAGACTCAATATCAGTTCACTGATTTCACCGGTTCGGGTAAGACTGAAGTCAGCGCCCCATGCGGTTACCGTGTCCTTGTTTACCTGGGGCTCGGTCTGATCGATCTTGGCTCGCTCGACGGATGTGTTGAAACGTCCCACCAGGGTCTTCGACCAACGCATTTCCAGTCCGATCGCGCCGCCAACGGAATCGCTCTTGGAATCGATATCACGCGCTTTGTATTTCGCGACATAAGGACTGAACGCAATATCGGCGCGTGGCGACAGCGCCCGCTTGAGAAATACGTCGGCGCGGTAATAGTCGAAATCGACCGCCGAGACGTCATCATCGGGACTGTAATTGATGCCCTGGTACAGGACCGATGTGCCCAGGCCGAATCGTTCGTTCAGCCGATAGGTATAGGTGGGATTCAACAAGATGACATCGCGCGTCGCCCCCGGGCGGACCTGACCAGTTTCAGGAGACAGCGGCTGATTGGGATTCAATCGGTCAAAGCGGGCATTGGCGAGTTCGGCGTTTAGTTCGTCGAGATGCTGGTAGACGCCGAGCACACTGAGTGCGCTGCGGGGCGAGTTGTAGTTCGATGAGAAGGACAGGTCCCCTTGCAGACGATCAGCGCCATCCACATCAGGATATTTCTGATACTGCAGACGCGGAATGATCATTGTGTCGGATCGGGTCGTTGCCACCCCCAGCCTACTGCTGACCTCAGCGATGTAGCCTTCTTTCCGATCGGTGCCGACCGCCGGATCCAACTCCAGATTGGAGTTCGTCTGGGCGCTCAACTCTGCCGCTGGCTGCCAGTAGTACTGTGCAGCTTGCACGGGGAAACACCACCCGCTGGCGAGTACCGCAGTGGCGCAGACTGTATTCAGCCCAAAACGCGATGACCTGTCACGGAACAACGACAACATCGCCCGCCTCCAGCTGTATGTTCTGCTCAAGATTCTTCCCCTCGCTGACCTGGCCGTATCGGAAATTCAGGACCTTCTGACCCGCCGCACTGCGTCTGATGATGATGATGCCATCCAGTTTGGCAAACGGCGTGCCGCCACCGGCAATACTCAGCGCCTGCATCACATTGATTGCGGGATTCATTATAAGGGCGCCGGGCCTGGTGACCTGCCCAATGACATAGGCAGCGTTCCCGTCCACGCCAGTGATGACGACGGTCACGACAGGTTCGGGGATGTATTTTTTGAGTCGGGTTTCCAGTTCGGTGCGGACATCATTGACCGTCCGCCCACCTGCCACCAGATCGCCAACAAGGGGGTAGGAAATCCGTCCGTCAGGGCTGACGATCACAACCCGGGTGAGCTCCTTTTCCTTCCAGACGCCGATATCAAGTCGATCGCCTGCATGGAGGCGGTACTCAGGAATGCCATTCGCGGCAGCAGTCGCCGCACCGAGTTCTGCCGCATTGACAAAGCCCGCGGTAGCCATCAATGCAACACCCAGCAAGGCTCTTGCAAGCAAAAGCACGATGTTTTTCATGTCGAGCGGACTCCAGCGAGCTTCTTGGTGAGCGGGATTATAGGCAATCGCCGCATGACGGGGCACTAAATCTGGCCAGTCGAAGTCAGTATGCCTTCTCGTCCCGAAACACGTTCACCAGGGTCAGGAACAGGATCTTCAGGTCCAGCAGGGCCGACCAGCGTCTCAGATACTCCAGATCATACTGCACCCTCGCCTGCATCTCTTCGATTCTTGAAGTTTCGCCGCGACAGCCGTTGACCTGAGCCAGTCCGGTGATGCCAGGCAGTACCTTGTGGCGGATCATGTAACCCTTGATCAATTTACGGTACTGCTCGTTGTGTGCAACCGCATGAGGCCGCGGACCGACCAGACTCATGTCGCCCTGCAATACATTGAGCAACTGCGGCAGTTCATCGAGAGATGAGCGACGTAGAAAACGGCCGATGGGCGTAATACGTTCGTCATCCTTGCGCGCCTGGGTTACGCTTGCTCCATCCTCCATGACAACCATGCTGCGAAACTTGTAGATATGGATCTCGTGCCCATCGAGCCCATAGCGACGTTGTTTGAAAATTACAGGACCCGGCGATGAAAATTTCACCAGGAGCGCCACGGCGAGCAGCAACGGCGACAGCACCACCAGGCACAGGCTGGAAACGACTATGTCGAAGAGGCGCTTGACAACGCCCCGATAGCCGTAAAACGGTGTTTCGCACATCGCCACCACTGGAATCCCCGAAATTTCTCCGGTACGCGCCTGAATCAGGTCGAACATGAACAGGTCCGGGACGTAGTAGATCGACGCCGTCGTGTCACGCAAATCGTCCAGAAGTTCCAGCACCCGAGCGATGTGTCGAATCGGCAGAGCGATAAAGATGACGTCTACCGATTTCGCCCGCACAAAGGTGGCCAGTTCGGACAGCCGTCCCAGCAGGACAACTTCCTCGTTAACACCCAGACGCTCGCGACCGCGATCGTCGAAGAAGCCCTCGATACGCATCCCCAACTCCGGGGTAGTCCGGATGCGATGAGCCAGCGACTGACTGGTTTCGTTGCATCCAGCCAGAATCGCACGCCGCGCAGATGCCTCATCATGCAGCACGCGTCTCATGAGCTCGTGCAGCATCAGCGCACTGAGCAGCAGTCCCGCCGGCGTAACCAGCGCCCAGGTCAGCGTGACGAGCCGGGAAAATTCTTCGGAAAACTTGGTTGCATAACCGATCAGCAACAGAATGAGGACGAGAATCGCCCACCGCAACAAAGTGGAGAATACCAGTGGCGCCCGACCAACCATCATCTGCGATCCGAAGGATTTGGGAGATGGCAGCAACAAGGCTCCTAGGGCCATCACCAGCGACGCTAGCACACCGTATTTGCGGTCGAACGGGACATTGCAGATGGCCATGGTAGCGAGCAACGAACCGACGGCCACCAAGGGTGCAACCGTGACCTGTAGCAATGTTACCAGTGCAATAAGAAAGGGCTTGCGAAGAACGATCTGCTCGGTCATCGCTCAATACCACCGAATTGGGATAAAGAACATCGAGATAGCGGACATTAGCAAACGCATATTATGGTGACACTCCCAGCACCGAAACGTGACGTGATTCAAGTTCGCCTCCGCGATGACGTCGATTTCAGCTTGAATGAGCATTAATCCCGCAGCGCTTTTGATTACTGGCCCGAAAAACGTACCCCGTGCGGATGCGCCTGCATGATCTCACATTAGCAGGACGCCGCCATTTAAGCCGCTGACACGGTGGACGCGTCGGGGCACCAAAGCTGAGCAATACGTCTCGGCGAGAAATGCGCCTATTAAATAGCATCCGACCCGATACCGGTGCGATATGTCGCGCCGGGTCCACGTTGACTTGGCACCGCTCTTGCGACCACCGTCGCCCGGCAGTTGAACCCATGCGAAACGTTCTGATTCTGGGCGGCGACTCCGACTACAACCTGGGCGATGCGGCCATCCTGGCCGCATTGTGCGCAGGTTTTTCCGACGCCGGCGCGACCGGCATCACGGTGACTTCGGCGCGTCCGATGCCACGCATTCCCAAGGGAGCAACCGCGGTCATCCCTCGCGGCGTTGCCGGCTCTGCTTCGCTGTTGCGAGCGGCAGGCAATGCGGATCTGGTCGTCATCGGCGGTGGCGGCCTGTTTCAGGACGATGACAGTCGCGTAAAAATGCCCTATTGGGCGTCACGTATCGCCATGCTGGTCCTGGCCAACCGGAACCTGGTCGGACACAGCGTCGGTGCCGGCCCCCTGCGTCACCTTGAGAGTCAGATCGCCGCCCGCTTCACCTGCAACACGCTCGCGTCCGTAACGGTACGCGATCCCTTCGCACACGCAGCGCTGAGCGCCTGTACGAGTCGCCGCGTCGGCATCGTCCCGGATCCGGCGTTCATGCTGGCGCCTGCACATCCCAGCGTAGCTGACAATTTTCTCAGGTCGCTCGACATACCGCCGGGCCGCCCCCTCATCGGGGTTGCTTTGCGTCGATGGTTTCATGCGCGCGGCGGATTCGTTCCGTCGCGAGTACGGTCTGCCATGGGCCTGGACTGTGACGATGGCCGCGCGACGTTGTCGCAACTTCTTGCTCAGCTGGCCGCGGCGCTGGTTCCCATCGCCAGACGCATGGAGGCAACCCTGCTGTTGCTGCCGACCTATACCGCATCCTACGAAAACGATGCAACTGTCTGTGCGGAGTTCGGGCGGCTCGCCCAGGGATGCGACGTCAGAATAGCCAGTATTGAAGACCCCGCTTTGTATAAGACCGTCACCGGTCGCCTGACTGTGATGATCTCCTCGCGAATGCACCCACTGATTCTGGCGGCTGGTGCGGGAACACCGATCGTCGGCCTCGCCTATAATGGAAAGTTCGAAGGCATGTTCGACATGCTCGGCGTTCCACGACGCATGCTGTGGCTCGATGCCGCTATCGAGGATCTGCCCGCACGGTTAGGTGCCCTGATCGATGAAGCAGTCAATGCTAAATCTAAGGACGGATTACTCGACAAGGCCGCCCGCCTTGGTGACATCGTCCGCAGCAAGACATCCGACTTGCTACATGCCATTGCCGCACCCAGGGCCGCGTGATGCAAGGCCAGGCACCGCAGCTTTGGACGTCAGCTTCGCCCGCTGCAATTAAGCGCACGACCACCGGCGAGAGCAAACAGCTGCTGCGCCTGATTCTGTCGGCCTGGCACCAAGTGCCCTTCTACAAATCCCATTGGCGGGGCATCGCAGCGCAACTTCCCGATCTGCGCTTCCCTGAAGACCTCAACCAGGTGCCCATCGTTCAGAAGGCCGATCTACTCGCAACGCCCATTGAGTCGCTGCTCGATCGCAGTTGCAACGAACGCAAACTCACGCTGGAGAAGACAAGTGGCTCCAGCGGGCAGCCGATGGAAATATTGAAGGATCCAGCGAGTGTCCGCCGACGCAGTCTGCGATTTCTGCGTAGCCTGCTGATCTGTGGTTACAGGCCCGGTCAGCGATTGTTGCTGATCAGCAGTCGGCGCGATGCCGGACTGATGAGCTATGCGCGCTGGCACTACGCGGATCTTCGCGACCAGCATCTGCAGCAGGAATATCAGCGGGTGCGACCGCATGCGTTGTATGGACCACTGAGCTCACTGCTGCAGATCTGCGACCATCCGGATGGAATACCCACCGGCTTCCATCGGCCATCGATTGTGATCAGTACTGCCGAGCAGATGCTGCCTGCACAGCGCGCAGTACTCGAAAAAACATTTGGCTGTCCGGTCGCAGACTTCTACGGCATGACCGAGGTCGGCCTCGTGGCTTTCCGACGACCGCTGGCCGACCGCTTCGAACCGGCGAGCGCCGACCTGTTACTCGAATTTCTGCCGCTCGCCGATGATCCTGCGACAGAACGCCTGGTCGTCACCGACCTCACCGGCGGAGCCATGCCAATGATCCGCTACGACACGGGCGATCTGGTAAGGCGTCGGTCCGGCCTCGATGCGGGGATCGAAGAATTCGTGGGGCGACGCATCGACAGTCTGAAGTTGCCCACGGGTAGCAGCGTTTCTCCGTATCGCGTGACGATGCGGCTGGAGGCGTTAGCCGGACTGCGTCAATACCAGGTCGTGCAGCGCAAGGATCTGAGTCTGGACGTCTCATTCCACTCGGAGACGGCGAACGCAAACGCTGTTGGCAAGGCCCTTGCGGCCGCCCTGGACGAAGTGTGCGCTGAGCTGCCGCGACGGCTGCATTTTCACGCAAGCTCACTGCCTAAGGTCGCTGGAAAATTTCGTCCCGTTCACTCCGAAGCGGGAGCCGGTCCTTGAATATTCTCAGCCTGACTTACGAGTATCCACCGATCGGCGGGGGGGGCTCCGTCGTCGCGGCAGCGCTCAATCAACAACTGGCCAGTACCGGTCATCGGGTGCGCGTCGTTACATCGGCAATGAACGATCTGCGCCGTGTCGAGACTGTGAATGGTGTCGAGGTGTATCGCGCAGCCTGCTGGCGACGACATCGACACTACACCACCGTGTTTGAGTTGCTGACGACCCTTTGGCCGGCTTATCAACTTGCCAGCCGCCTGATCCGCGAGCAGCGGCCTGACCTTATCCATGTCCACTTTGCCATCCCGTCGGGTCTGGTGGCCTATCTGCTCGCGCGACGTTACCGCATTCCCTACGTCATTACGGCTCACGGCTCGGACATCCCCGAGTACAACCCCGACCGTTTCATGTTGATGCACCGGTTGTTCAAGCCAGTGTGGCGTCGCATTGTTGCAGGAGCGGCGGCAGTCACCTCGCCATCCGAATATCTCGCACGACTTCTGCGTCGACACCTGGCGACTGCGGTCTATGTCATTCCCAATGGCTACAGCGTCATGCCGGCCTTGAAGCGAACCAAGCGCAATCTCGTCCTGGTGGTGGCGCGGCTGTTTCCTCGCAAAGGCGTACAGCATTTCATCGAAGCAGTCAGTGGACAGAATACTGCGTGGGAATATGTGATCGCAGGCGACGGGCCCTATCGCCAGACATTGGAAGACCGGGCCCGGACGTTGGGCGCAAAAGTTAAATTTGCTGGCTTCGTGGATAAAATCACCCTGCGCGGCCTGTATGAGGAAGCAAAGGTTTTCGTTTTCCCGTCGATCCAGGAAAACTTTCCCATGGTGCTCCTCGAAGCCATGGACGCAGGTTGCGCCGTCATCACGACCGACGCGGAAGGTTGTGCAGAAGTTGTCGGCGACGCCGGCGTCGTCATCCAGAAGGCCAATGCGCTGCAGATACGCCGCGCATTGGGCGAAGTAATGCTGGACTCTGAACGGCGCGAATCGCTGTCGAAATGCGCAGAAGAGAGGGTTCAGCAATTTCGCTGGCCGCGCATCGCCTCGCTGTATTGCGAAGTCTTCACGGCGGTACTGCAATCGCGGGTAGCCGCAGTGCACAGCATCGGTACCTATGTTCAAAGGCCGACGAAAACTGTCACGGCCGATGAACGGGTAGCGTGAGCAGTTGCTGATCAGATCGTGATAGCAATCCTAGATTCATTGCGGTGGCATGCACGTGCACTGGCCTCCTTCGAGACGGCGCGGATAGTCCATTTCACGGGCACGTTGCGAGGCAATGGGCTGCACGTCAGCGCGCTCTACGCCGGCAACGGAGCCAATCTCGACTTCGTGACCAAGGTGCTGTTCGAAACCATCATCAGTCAGCAACAGCTCGGAGAGTCGCCGCCACCATGGCTTGCCAAAGCACTCGCTCGCTCGCGCGCGTCTGCCGATGTCGTCATCATGGAGCGCCCGCCCCTGTGGGCCACGCTTGGCGGCTCGCAATTCAGTATTCGGATGCCGTCATGGATCAGACAGGAGCTGCAATTGCCCGGTGCAGACTCGGAGCAGTGGATGCTCGGACGTCATCTGGAACGTGAAGTAGGAAGACAGATAAGACGTCGGGACTACCGACTCGCGATGAGCACCGCATCCGACGACAAGCAGGAGTTCTTCGATGACTTCTACCAGCCCTACGTCCGGTCACGGCATGGCAGCGGCGCGATAACGGTCGACCGACAACAATTTGCCAGGCTCGCTGCATACGCGACTCTTGCCAAATTGTATGCAGGAGACTCCTGGACGGCAGGCATGCTGTTGCAGCAGAACGCCGGAACGTTGCGATTGGGCTGGTTCGGCTCGAAACAGAATCCGCCCGCATCTGGGGCGAGCGAGGTTCTGGATGCACTGTGCATCAAAGCTGCGGCAGCCAACGGAGTGCGCCGAATCCATTTCGGAAATTCACGACCCAGTCTGATCGATGGTGTCGTGCGCTACAAAAGGCGTTTCGGCGCACGGGCCATGCTACCTCGATATCCGCAGACTATCATCGAATTGCAACTCACAAGCACACAGCGACCGCTGCGCGAATGGCTGACGAGTCAGCAATTCCTGTGCATACATCGCGGCGCGCTGGCCGTCGCCAGGTATCCGTCCGCTCTGCAAACCTCGCAGATCGAATTCGATCCCATCAACACGCCGCCGGACGATTGAGGGAAAACTTTCCCAGCAGGACCGCCAAAGAGAGGAAAGCTGTGGGATATGTCACGCCCGCCAGGCGGCAGTTCCACTATGCTCGTCGGACGGAAACCAGCAACGGCCTATTCGCGGCCCAAGTGTCGAGCATGTTTCGGCACCGGACTGCCGGCAGATCGGGCCCCGCGTCGTCGGCGCGTTGTCGCGACAAATTGCAAACAAACATCGTCGATCGCCATGGGCCTGCTCGACACGCTACAGATTGCGCCACGGAAATTCAGCAGCTGGATACGCAATGTTGCGTCGAACTATCTCGACGTAGCCGTCAGCGGCGCCAGTTTCTTCTTTCTGACGCCATACATCGTGCACCAGGTGGGACTGCCCGCCTATTCCCTGTGGATCGTCTGTCACACCATTGCTTTCTACCTGCGTTTCTTCGATCTCGGATTCGGGCAGGCACAGATACGCTATCAGGCGAAATTTCACGCACGGGGTCGCACGGACCTCGGCAGACAGCTGCTATCGACCACAGTATCCGCGCTGCTGATCGCAAGTACCTTTGCCTGCGCCACCGGCGTCGTGCTGGCAAGTGGCGTCAGGATTCCAGGGGTCGCTATTCCGCCGGAGATGCAGCACGACTTTACTCTCGTCCTCTTGCTCCTTGCTGCCAACCTGCTGGTCTCCATTCCGGGCTCGGCGCTGTCTAACATTTACTACGGCACCGAACGATTCGACATCGCCAATGCACGCTCCATAGTGCTGCAGTTGCTCTCGGCAGCGCTGCAATTCACCGCTCTGCAAGCGGGACAAGGCATCGTCGTGCTGGCGGCTATCGAACTCGGCATCAGCACATTGCGCGTGTTGGTGGATGTCATAGTCTTGCGGCGCCTGTATCCGCAACTACTGCGGAACTTCCGTCCAGGTTTCGCACGGATAATCTGGCGGCGTGTTGGCCGATTCGCGCTCTGGTCTTCGCTCGACGACTTGTTGGTCGAGGGCACGAGCCAGCTTGATCGGGTTTTCATCGCGGTGTTCCTGCCTCTCGCAACGCTTGCACCCTATGCGCTCTGCAAATCGGTCGGCGGCATGGTCTCGTTGATCATCGAACCCATGACTCAGACTTTCTATCCGATGGCGGCTGGACTGCACGCCAAAGGCAACCGCGAGAAACTGACACAGCTACTGCTCGCAGGCACCAAGACAGCGACGGCGATTGCTTTACCGCTCGCGTTGGCCCTTGCCTTGTTCGGCGACAACGGCCTGGCACTGTGGGTGCCGGAAATCTTCGCGGTAGCCCCTCCCCTGCTGATCGCATTCATCGCTGCGAATCTACTCCTGTCCGTATTCATGTGGACTTCGACGGTACTCCTGCTCGCAACGAACCGCGCACGCACCGTTGCATTCATCACTCTTGGCGAGATTTCGCTGGCGTTCGTCTGCATCGCTTTTCTGACGCGACAGTTCGGTTTGACGGGCATCGCGATGGGCTCGTTGATAGCTAATATCATCATGGTCGTGATGGTTCAGATCCCGTTGGTCTGCCGCGTCATGAAAATCTCACCGCGGACATTCCTTTTCCAGACAGTGGGACGAGTGGCGCTTGCGGCGTTCCCAGTCATTGCCTTTGCGCTATGGCTACGCCGCTGCTTCGCACCGGATACCTGGGTCAGCCTGGGAGCGGTCGCTGCCGCGATCCTGTTGGCGTTTGCTCTTTCCTTTATCGTCCTGGGCATCACCACATCCGAACGAAAGCAGTATCTGACGGTGCTGAAAGACTATCTGCGCGGAACAGAACCACCTGCTGACCATGCACTGTCTGAATCGGTACTGCGATGAGACGGAATTACTGGGTCGACTGGCTAAAACCGGCACATGCCAGACAGGTCGCCAGACTGGAGCGACGCGTCTATCCAGCCGATTACTGCGCGGGCTATCACAGTATCCTTGGGGATCTGCGTGACGCTGAGGCAACGGGACGCAATCTCAGTATGGGCGTCTTTCTCGGCCACAGGCTGGTCGGATTCCTGCTGGCGTTTCACGAACCTGAACGAGTGCGCATTTGTGAATACATAGATGTCCCCCCGCCGGAAGGCATTGATCTGAGCGGCGCAGGTATCTACCTGAACGACTTCGTCGTACATCCGGACCATCGCGGTGCTGGCCACATGATGGCGCTGCGACTGACGCAAGTGGTGCGCATCAGGGACGATTTGCGTTCGCTACCTGTCGACACCTTCAGTACCAATACCATGACGGACACATGGTCGTTGAAGGTCCGCTTTCTCAAGCGCATGAGTATCGAGTTGACGCAATGCGTACCCATGAAAGTCCATGCGGGAGGGGAAGACCTTTTCTGGATTGTCTTTCGACACGTCAAGCCCAGGCTGGAAAAATCAGTCGCTTCGCTGGCATCGCGACTGAAGCGACTCACCACAGTGCGCCACGACGATCGGGACTACCAGATAGGCACGTGCACCTCGGTGGCAGACTGGGCGCTGCTGCAACCCTATTGGGATGAACTACTGGCTCGCACGCCGCTGGCGACAGTGTTTCAGAGTTACGACTATCTGACCACCTGGTGGTCGTTGCTTGGATTGAAGAACGAATTGCTGATCGTGGTAGTCCTCTGCGATGACGGCGTACCGGTGGCGATTGCGCCTATGCAGATAGGCCCGGCCCAATCGTTCGGCAGCAAGCTTCGCTGCCTCAGTTTCCTTGGACATCCATCAGAAGTCGATCGCAATACAATCTTGCTGGATCCTGCTGCCTCAGCAGTCGTCCCCCACATTGCCAGATATTTGATGGAACGCAGGGATTCATGGGACTTTGTCGCTTTGTACGAGCAACCCCCGAGCAGTCCGCTGCTGCATTCCCTAGTACGGTTGTTGCAAAAGGATGGGTTCATCGTTTCCGAAGTTCCTGGTCCCGAGTGCGCAGTCGTGAGGATTGCCGGCACTTGGGATCAGTTTCTGTCCGGCAAGGACAAAACCTTCCGTAAGAGCGTCAAACGCCGGCTGGCAAAGCTTGATGCGACAGGCAAAGCAGCTTTCCAGACGCTGCATGAGCGAAATGCCGACCACGCCACAACAGCTCTGGAGCGGTATATCAGAATCGAATCATCGAGCTGGAAGCGTGCAGCCTCGCTAGGCGTCGGCAAAACAGCTAGTCACCGCGGTTTCTATCGGCAATTGATGCGCACGTTTGCTGCCAACGGACACGCTACATTCCACTTCCTGAGACTCGGCGATGACGATGCGGCTGGAACCTTCGGCCTGTGCTGGAGGAAAACGTTTTATTCTCTGCAAATCGCACATAGCGAAAATTTCGCTGAATACTCGCCGGGCGTCGCCCTGACCGGGCTCGAAATGAAAGCTGCCTTCGATGGCGCTAGCTTCGACAACTACGATTTCCTCGGTGGATTCTTGAACAACAAACGCAGTTGGGCCACATCCAAGACGTCGACCACGGCACTGTTTGCGCATCGGCCCAACGTCAATGGCTGGTTGTTTCACCGCGTGCACTTCTGGCTGCGCCCTCGCGTTCGCCGTCTGCTGGTGCGATCCCGGTTACTGACACCGTTGCTTACAGTAGCCGGACATTGCCGCAAATTGTTGCCCCTCTGAACCGTCAATCCTAGTGAGCAAGACAGAGATGGCGGGCCTCAGAGGCACCGGAGCTCGGAATGGGAATTCGACAAGCGACGACGCCACGGCGAACTCGCATCTGGCTTGCCGACTTATCAACGACCACGACAGTTGGCCATTGTTGCGAGCAGACTGGGATCGACTCTATGCGGTCACTCCAGATGTAACACCGTGGCAGAGCTGGGACTTCCTTTCACGTTGGTGGCAAACCATGAGGGGATCGAGGCTGCTGAGAATCATCGTGATAGAGCGCGACGGTGTCGTACAAGCCATCTTTCCTTTTCAACTGAGCCGCCTCGCACCGCTGCAGCTTCGTGTCCTGGAACCGATCGGAATGCCTGATGATATCAATCGTCCGAGGCTGGCCTTGGGCGTACCGGACTATACATCGTTCATTGCAGCACTGCGTTTACTATGGCAAAGACGCTCCGAATGGGACGCGATCAAGCTCGACGAGCAGTTGGCTGACGCTGTCGAAATCACGTGGCTGCGTCACTTCGCGGACGCCAAAGCCATGCGGCTCGAGCAACTGCCATTCATGCCATGCCCTTATCTCATACTCGGTAACTGGGCCACCTGGATTGCATCCTGCAACCCCCGCTTATTGAAAAACCTGCGGGTAGCACGAAAACGTCTGGAAGCCATCGGGCCAGTCTCGGCAGAACGCTTTGACGAGCCCGACGGCGTACTGCGAGCCTTCGATGCGTTGGTGGATGTGCACGAACGTAGTTGGAAGCATGCCGCACAAGTTGGACTGAGCCAATCGGATGACTATCGCCGGTTCTACCGCGATTTCGTGGCTGCCAGAGCCACTCGGCACCAGGCACGAGCCTGGGTGTTGAGCTGCAACGAGCGACCCGTTGCCGTCACGCTCGCCTTGCATGAAGGCTCCACGTACTACTCGGTACATATCGCTCATGACGATGCGTTTTCGAAGTGCTCACCAGGCACTCTGCTGGAGTCGATCGAACTGGAAGATCTGATGAAGGAGAAGCGATTTCAGATCTATGACTTTCTTGCGGGCGCTCTGCGAAACAAGCTGCGCTGGACCAGTACCGTCCAGGACACGAGCCGAATATGGCTGCTGCGCCGCACCCTTCGTAGCTATCTCTTCTCGACGTATTACTTCAGAATAAAATTACTAATCAAAGAGTTAAGAAGTACAGTGGTAGCTAAGAATCAAAAGAAACCCAATCGGTGACAGGGCTCATTGACAATCATTCGTATTTGCGTTTAGATGCCGTCAATCTACAGACTACCGAGCCGCTATGTACGTTTGCCTGTGCAATGGGATCACTGATCGTCAGATTCGCGACAGCGTTCATCGCGGCGCGGACTCGCTGCCCGCCATTCAGTGTCAATTACCGGTCGCCACCTGTTGTGGCGCCTGTGCAGAGGTGGCGCGTGAAATCATCGAAAACGAACGCAGCAGTAGCCACCAGTGCTGTCGCGCCGCGGCCTGAAAACCATAATTGATCTCGTTCGCATGTGAATCGCTGAATTCAGCGATAGAACACAGTCGGAGGAAATCCGCGTTGCGTTTCCGAAATCCCTTCGCCAACATCGCCTCCGCTTTAACGGAGGTTCCATGCAAGGCGATCCAGTCATCATCAAGCATCTCAACGGTGTGCTCCGCAACGAGCTGACCGCCATCAATCAATACTTCCTGCATTCGCGAATGTATCGGAACTGGGGCTTGACCAGGCTGGCCAAACACGAGTACGAAGAGTCGATCGATGAGATGAAGCATGCCGATCGGCTGATCGAACGCATCCTCTTCCTGGAGGGTCTGCCCAACTTGCAGGACCTGGGGAAGCTGCTGATTGGCGAAAATGTGCGTGAAGTAATCGAGTGCGACCTGAAGCTGGAACTTCAAGCCCATCCGGCGCTCAAGACTGCCATCGGGGATTGCGAGAAACTCGGTGACTATGTATCGCGCGAGCTGTTCCAGCACATTCTGCAGTCGGAAGAAGATCACATCGACTGGCTGCAGACTCAGCTCAGCCTGATCGACAGAATTGGATTGGAAAACTACACACAGAGCCAACTGGAAGACTGATCCAGCCCGCCTGACGCAAACGGCAACGATCAAATTTGCAGCGCAAGACAAGGAACTTCGGCGTTGACAGGCGGAACGACTCTCTCCACAGATTGCAGCACTTCGGTATACCACTGGATGTGAGCGTCAGCCAGATGATCGACAGCAAAGCGCTCACGAACGTGTCGTTGTGCTGCCGTCGCAAGGCGAGCACAGCGTACTTCATCGCGGAGCAACTCCAGAATCTGATTGGCTAATCCGTCTACGTCATCAGGATCGCAAAGATATCCGGTCTCATCGTGGGTAATGAGTTCCGGCCCGGAAGTTCGGAGTGAATAGATAACCGTCGTGCCTACCGCCATTGCCTCCATGGGTGCAAGCGAAAAACACTCAGCGTACGAAGGAAAAACCGCAAGATTAGCTGTGGCCAGTTCCTCCATTAATGTTTCCCGGTCGACATGTCCGCAAAACTGCACAGACTCGCGAGCAGTTAAATCCATCAGGGCAGCAATCTTTTCAACATCGCCTTTGCCATAAACAGACAATCGCGCTTCGGGCATTTCCCTGCTTACCTTGTTCCATGCCGCGATCAATTGATAAATGCCCTTCTTGGGGATCAAGGTACCGG
>JAIBJL010000061.1 GCA_020029545.1 Gammaproteobacteria bacterium | reverse complement strand
AGTTCTAATCTGCGGTCAAAAGGCGATTTGCGAGCGCTTGGTTGTTCTCCTGTCTTTGAAAGGGGAGTTAACGGCCAGCAACCAGCGGTGTGTTCTGTCTGGCGATATCGCGTTCCTCTCTGCAAGTTGGCAATTCGAAGGAGCCTCGCCGTCCGGTCAAGCGGTCCGATTCGGCGGAAATTCATCAAAGGTGGCACGTAAGCAATCGGACGGGTCGTGGCGATACGTAATCGACCTTCCGCTCGGTTCCGTTCCGGCGACGGCCGAACACCGTTCAACCCCGATCGCGTGAAAACGCGCGCTCCGGATTAACGGCGACGTTGGGCACTTGCGAAGGTAAACATCGTGGTAATTAAAATTGTTCGTCAGTGCGCTATTTTTCTTCTTCATTGCTTTTGGTGCACCGGCACAGACTCCCGCTGAAATCGATACGTCCAGATGGATTACATACCGAAATGAGAAATTTTGGTTTGAAGTCAAATATCCGCAATTCTTGCACGAGCGTCGAGTGTCGGGAACGAACAATGGTGTGCCCATTGAAAGCGTAGATTTTTCGACAACACCGGCCGTTGACACTGCGCAGGAAGGCATTCAGTTTTTTTGTTCAGCGAGGTATCAATCCGAACGGCTTGTCCATTGATCAATGGGCGGCCGAGCAAATGAGGCATAAATGTCAGAACGCGCAACAATAATCAGACCGCCGTACTACGCCGTCATCTTTACTTCAATCCGTACCGATGGAGACAACGGCTATGGCGAAACAGCAAAACAAATGCTGGAGCTTGCTTCGAAGCAACCGGGCTTTATCGGTTTCGAGACGGCAAGGCAGGAGATTGGCATCACGATCTCTTACTGGACGTCTCTTGATTCAATTAGAGCGTGGAAGGAAAACACGATACATCGCCAAGCTCAGAACCGGGCCAAAGAGTGGTACAAGACCTTTCGAGTTCGTATCTGTCGTGTGGAGCGCGAATATGGTTTCTAGGCGACTTAGCGTTATGCACTAAGCGATGACTAAGAGTGCAGAATTGCTCGCGGTCCAGGAGCACTTCGACATCACCGGTCGAGGGCTGGTTCTGCTCCCGGATTTTGATGTGCCGCGCGGTTGGCGTAATCGGGCTGAGTCGGTACTGGTGATTACTCCCGACGGGAAGACGCAAGAATTCGCTGCGCGATTCGAACTCATTCACTTCAACATTCGAGACGCAAACGTCGAAGCAAATCGCAGGTGGCCGGTCAGTGTGTCTTTGCCATCGGCGACCAAGAGTGCGGTTCCGATTGGTAGTCGGCTTTTTTGCGGAAGTGAGTTGAAAGCCGCTATCACGAGTGGTAGCAATGCATAACAGGCCGCTGGTTCGGACTCGCAACGGCGAGGTACCATTGCTCGCGGCACAGCGGTGGCGTTGGACCTCATGAGTACATCTCGATCGGACCTATCGGATTCACTTTGCGATGCATGCAAGGTCGGATATCACTGGCCGTTCGAACGATTCGAACGCCTTGCAGTGATTCCAGATGGGCCCACGTTCTTGAAGCGATGTAAGAATTGCAGCTCTCTCTGGGAGGAAACGCTTCGTGATGCGAGAAGGCTGTCATTGAGGGAAGCGCGCGAGCGATATTCAGATGCAGAGTTATAGTTTTACGTGTTGGTGGGCGAAATTAAAGTGTCGCCGCGATTTCTTGTCGAGCGTTTCGGAGCGCCAGGTGGTGGTGACGGCATCCGGGTATCTGGCGAGTACACGTTTCGCTCGATGCAAGACGTCGTGTTCACGATCCACGACTACAAATCAACTACCGTCTGGGCGACGGATGAAGAATTGACGACGCCAGAAGAATTCTGGCGGCTGGCGAAGCCAGTGGAGCTATCGGTCGGTGCCCGCGGTAACGACGCAACCGAGTTCAAGAAGTGGGTACTTGGCGAGTACAATGTTTGGCTCCAAGCTCGGAACGGCTTGCCGAACAAAACAATGGAGCCGACGCGGTGAAACTCAGGCTCGCCTTGAGGTGTGGTGCCCGCACGGCTCATTGTTGGCGTTTAGCTGTCAGAAACACGGCCCCACTATGTCTACCGGTAAGAGAGCTTTATTACTTGATATGAACAGTACGTTCATGTTCGGTGAGGACAGATTCGGTGATTCGGAGGATTTCTCCGTCTATTATTTAAAAATTGGTGGAACACTCCAGGTCGGCGAAGTCAACCGAATCATCCGGGCAACGTATCGATACCTGGAAGCTCGATATCCCGATGAAAACTACCGGAATAGCTTTCCTTCGCTGGAACGAGCAATTCTCGAAGTTGTTGGCGAAACCTTGGACAGAACTGAAGTCGAGACAATCATTGAAACGTTCGCTTTCCATGAGCTCGGCTACATCCCCGACGAATATTCCGCAGCACTCTACGAATTACGACAGCGCTTCACGTTGGCGGCCGTCGTTGACATCTGGTCACCGAAAAAGCTATGGCTAAAAGAATTCGAGCGCGCGAGCGTCTCGGGACTGTTTTCTGCCGCCTCATTTTCCTCCGACCATGGCATGGTAAAGCCTTCTCCCAAGCCCTTTGAGTTGGTGTTGAGCCAGCTCGGAATCTCCGCTTCAGAGGCCATTATGGTCGGTGATTCACCGCGACGAGACCTGGGTGGCGCGAAGAGCGCGGGTATCGACTGCATTTTGGTTGGTGGTGCCACGCATCCAGACGCATTGAAGTGCGTCGATAACTTGCTGCAGCTATGCAGCGCAATTTAAAGACAGGTAACGACAGCTTCGAGAGCGACGCGTCGAAGACAACGCGCGCCTCAGCGCTGAGCGTTCGGCCTGCTGCAAGGCTCCCCCTATCATGAGTGAATCGTCGTTACTTTGCGGAGTGCTGTTCGGCTCGGTAGGCTTAGGCTACTTCGTGTATGGCAAGAAGCAGAAGGCCGTTGTCCCGTTGGTCTGTGGCATCGCGCTCATGGTTCTCCCATACTTCGTCACCGGGGTGTGGTGGCTTTTTGTCTTGGGCGCCGCAATTGCTGCTGTGCCCTATTTCGTAAGAATGTGAGCTATGCGAAGGTCTGAGATGTAGGGCTCATGAGCGCCGTTGTTCATATCCGTCGATACCAAGAGGGAGAAGAGCCCAGCCTCTTCGAGATTTACTACTCCGCCATCCACCTTGTCGCATGCCAAAACTACACGCCTGAGCAGCTCAATGCGTGGGCTCCTCGCGACCTGGATGCGGAACTGTGGCGCAGCAGGATTCGTGGTATCAGCCCATTCGGCGCCGAACTCAAGGGGCAGATCGTCGGATATGCAGACCTGCAACAGAACGGCTACATCGATCACTCCGTAAGTTCGACGCTGTGCGCGACCGCATACCAACGCGCACTGCAAGGAGGTCAGCGCGGCCTCGACAAGTCGATCGTCGTTCAAATCACGACGTGTCCTTGGCATATTCGATGCAAATACCGCGGAAACTCCAAGGCGAGTCGAGCCTGCAAGCGCTGAGCTCGCGATTCATATCGTGCAGTCGTAGCCAGAGAGATGCGCTTCTTGAAAGTAAACAACACGAGATTGTCGTCTGTGGTCACCGGCAAGAGCGCCTTGCTGCCGGAAAAGGCCACGCCGATTTGCTTGATGTGCGTGCTATATCGCTGCGTATCTCCTGAGAAATTCATCACCAACAAGCCGTCGGGCGACAGGCGTTGCGCCGCTTGCGTGTAGAAATCGGTGGTGGCCAATGTTGGAGCGAGCCCGATGCGATCGAACGCATCGACTATGAGGACGTCGATATTCTCCGAACGATTCGCCATGTAGCGCGCGCCATCGTCACAGACAATGCGAAAGCGGTCATCGTCTGCAGGAACACGGAATTCATCGCGCAACGCGATCACCCTGGCATCGATCTCGACCACCGTAATCTGCGTTTTCCTGAGGTATCGATAGCAGAACTTAGGTAAAGACCCGCCACCCAGGCCCACCATGACAATGTTCCTGGGCTGGGGCTTGAACAACAGAAACGCCATCATCTTGCGCGTATACGCACTGATGAGTGCGTCCGGCTCATCCAGGCTCATGACACTTTGTATGGAGTCGGGCGCGAAATGCAGGCGTCGTTCCGAAGTGGTCTCCAGAATGTAGGGGTGCGCCAATACACCGTCCTTCAAGCGCTGCGAGACCTCCGCTTCGCTCAGGCCGTCCGGCGGGGAGAGCACGCGAACGGTGCCCGGGTCGAGCACCCATGGACTGTCAAATTGCAGGAATGGGGGTTGGTTCTTGGAGGTCATGAAAGCCTGACAAAAGGATGTCCGATCAATGCCTGTGCATGATCTGTGCTAGAGGTTCGCTCGGGGTATCGACTCGAAGTTTGCAATGCGCTCAAGTCGCCCCGCGCGACGCTGAGCCAGCAGGTTCCTGCGGCGAAATTGCCGTCAGAATGCCGGCGAGAATTTGCCGAGGGCTCGGCGGACAACCGGGTACCGCGACATCGACCGGTATGACGTTGGATACGCGCCCGCGCGTTGCGTAGCCCTCGCCGAAGATTCCTCCCGTGCAGCCACAATCGCCGATCGCAACGACCAGCTTCGGGTCCGGCGTGGCGTCATAGGTTCGTCGCAGCGCGACTTCCATATTTCTGGAGACCGGCCCCGTCACCAGCAGCAGGTCCGCGTGCCGCGGGCTGGCAACAAACCGAATCCCCAGTGCTTCGAGATTGTAGATGGGGTTACCGAGCGCATGGATTTCCAGCTCGCAGCCATTGCAGGAGCCTGCATCGACAGCACGAATGCACAGGGCGCGACCCAGCACCTCCAGAATGCGCGTCTGCAACGCTGTGGCGATGCGCAGCGTCTCGTCACTGGATGGCGGTGACTCGGTCGGAATTCCCGCGCGATGAATCTGGCGTAGCGTTTTCCACATGGCTATAGATCGTGTCCGCTGTAGGACAGATTGAACGACTTATTGATGAGCGGAAAATCCGGCACGATGTTGTCGATGATCGCATGCTCGAGCACCGGCCAGTTCTGCCATGACGGATCGTGCGGATGACAGCGCAGGATTTTTCCCGCAGCGCCGGCTTCAAGGGCAAGCAGCACCGGTCCGCGCCAGCCTTCAATGAGCCCAATGCCCAGCGAGCCCTCCTCTGGAGCGGATACCGACACGTGATGCGTTCCGGCCGGCAACTGCTGCACGATCTGCTTTACGAGACGCATGGATTCGGCGACTTCGTCGAATCGCACAGTCACCCGCGCTGCCACGTCACCCTCGGCGCGCACGACCTTTCTAGGTGCCAGATCTCCATAAGGGTCCCAGGGCAGATCGCACCGCAGATCGAACCCCTGGCCGCTGGCGCGCCCCGCCAATCCCGTGAGCCCGAGCCTGGCGGCCAGTGCTGGCGTGACAACCCCTGCGTTGGCGAATCGATCACGCACCCCCGAGTGCTCGTCATAGATCGTGCGCAGTGTGGCAACCTCTGCGGCGATCGACTGGATGCAATCAATCAATCCAGCTGCACCGGCCGATGACAGGTCAACACGCGTGCCGCCCGGCACCACCAGATCGAGGAGATACCGCTGTTGAAGTGCGAATTCGGTGGCGCGCAGCAGTTGTTCCTTCAGTCGTGAAAACTGGGCCAGTCCGAAGGCGAAGCCCGCATCATTGCCGAGCGCGCCCAGATCGCCGAGATGATTGGCCAGGCGTTCCAGTTCCAGCGCAAGCGCTCGCAGCCATGTGGCACGCGGCGGTATGCGTGCGGCGGCCATGCCCTCGAGCGCCTGGCAGTAGGCCCACGAGAAGGCGACCGCCGAATCACCGGAAACTCGCGCTGCCAGTCGGTGTCCTTCGAGCAAGGACAGCTCGGAGAAACGTCGCTCGATGCCTTTATGCACGTAACCCAGGTGCTGTTCGAGCCTGAGCACCTTTTCGCCGACGACGGAGAAGCGAAAATGCCCGGGTTCGATAATGCCCGCGTGCACCGGACCGACGGGAATTTCATGGACACCGTCGCCTTCGACCCGCACGAAGGCGTAGTCGTCGATGGCGGGCGCGTCCGGAGGCGGAATGACCTGATCTCTCAGCGGGTGAAAACTGGCGGGCCACGCCGCGTGGCGCAGCCACGGTCGCTGATCCGCATCGGTGCTGCGCAATCCGCAGAGATCGGCGATAGCGCGCTGCATGCGGCTGGCGCTTGGAAACGATTGTTCGATGCCGGGATAGTAGGTGTCGAACGCCGTCACAGGGAGGCTCAGGATGAGAACGCCGACATCGGCAACGAAGGCAGCGCGAACGATGTGGCCGCCATCGATCGTGCGGCTGGCCCAGAGCGACATCAGCCGTCCACCGCCAAGGGCCATATTCTCCGCCGCTTGACGCCATTCCTCGCGCGTGACGGTCAGGCCCCATGCACGCGGCGGCCCCGCGATCGCTCCGGCATCTTTCGTACCCGCATGCCGGGCGGCCTGGTCGAACCACCATTGCAGAACCATCTCAGTGCCCTCCGATCAGTCGCGCCGCTGCGCGATACCAATCGGCGAGATACGGCGGGATGAACAGACCCAACATCAGCACCAGTGCGAGGTGCGTAAATACCGGCACCAGCGCCGGCGGATGCGGCAGTCGCTTCGCCGTCGTCTCCCCGAACACCATGGGCTGCACACGACTGAAGATCGCCGCGAACGCGACCCCGAGGGCCAGCAACAGAATCGGTGTGGCCCACGGCTGTTGCTTCATCGCGGTGGTGAGGATCAGGAATTCGCTGGCGAACACGCCGAAGGGCGGCATGCCCAGGATGGCCAGCGAGCCCATCATCAACCCCCAGCCGACGGTAGGGCTCAGCGTAATGAGACCGCGAATGTCGTCCATGAGCTGTGAACCCGCCTTTTGCGTGGCGTGTCCGACGGCAAAGAAGATCGCCGATTTGGTCAGCGAATGCACGGTCATGTGCAGCAGGGCCGCGAAGTTCGCCACCGGGCCGCCCATGCCGAAGGCGAAGGTGATAATGCCCATGTGCTCGATGGACGAGTAGGCGAACAGACGTTTGGCATCGCGCTGCCGCCAGAGGAAAAACGCCGCGAGCACCACGGATAACAGACCGAAGCCCATCAGCATGCGGCCCGGCAGGCTCGATTGCAGCGATCCTTCGACCAGCACCTTGCAGCGCACGACGGCATACATAGCAACATTGAGCAACAACCCCGACAAGACCGCCGAGATGGGTGTGGGTCCTTCGGCATGCGCATCGGGCAGCCAGTTGTGCAGCGGTGCCAGTCCGACTTTCGTTCCGTAGCCCACCAGCAGAAAGACAAAGGCGAGACTCAGGACCGCGGGCTCCAGTTGCGCCTTCACGACGTTGAGATGCGTCCACAGCAGGGCGCCGACGCCCTCGGCGCCCAGGATTTTTTCCGCTGCGAAATACAGCAGGATCGTTCCGAACAGTGCCTGCGCGATGCCCACGCCGCACAGAATGAAGTACTTCCAGCCTGCTTCCAGGCTGGCGGGCGTGCGATACAGGGTTACGAGCAGAACAGTGGACAGCGTCGCTGCTTCCATTGCCACCCACATCAGTCCCAGGTTGTTGGTGGTCAGCGCGATCAGCATCGTCGCCATGAACAACTGATACATGCTGTGGTACAGGCGCAGCTGCGCCGAGTTGACGCGGCCGTGCTCGACCTCGATCCGCATGTAGGGGCGCGAGAACAGCGCAGTGGTCAGGCCGACGAAAGCGGTGAGCGTCACCAGGAACACGTTGAACGCGTCGATGAAGAACTGCTCCTGCATCAGCACCACATTCCCGTGGGTGATGATGTTCGAAGTCAGCGCGCACGCGGCCAGAAACGTCAGCAACGAGAATGCGACGTTGAGATTGGGCGCCCAGCGCTTGCCGCCAGTCAAGCCCAGTACAAGGGCACCGAGCAGCGGCGTGCCGAGCAGGACGACGAATGTCAGGGTGCTGGACACCTACTGATCCTCCTTCAGCGACTCCAGGTGTTGCAGATCCAGGCTGTCGAACTGCTCGCGAATCTGGAAGAAGAACACGCCAAGCACGAGCATCGCCACGAGCACGTCGAGCGCGACGCCGAACTCCACGATCATCGGCATGCCGTACGTGGCGCTCATCGCGCCGAAGAACAAGCCGTTCTCCATGGACAGGAAACCGACGACCTGCGACATGGCTTTGCGGCGCGTGATCATGGTCAGGAATGCGATCAGGACGACGGCGACGGCGATGCCGATGGAGTTGCGCGTGGCCGTGCTGGCGAGCGCCGAGATCGGCTGAGCCAGCCCGAACGAAAACACGACGATCAGCACGCCGACGAGCATCGTCCCGGTGGTGTTGAGCAGTGGCTCGGTGTCCCAATACACTCCCAGCTTGCGAATCAGCCGGTGCAATAACCAGGGCAGGAAGATCACTTTCAGCGCCAGCGTCAGCCCTGCAGAGAGATACAAATGACCGGCACCGGTGCGCCATGCCAGTAGCAGCGTTGCGATACACAGCAGTGCACCCTGCACCGCGAGGAGATTGATCAGGGTGACGATACGTCGCTGCGAGAGCATGGCGAAGGAGAGCAGCAGCAGCAGCGCCGCCAGCGTATTGAGCAGCTGCAGATCGAATGGCAGTGCGGTCATGTTCATGCGGGTGCTCATGTTCCTAGCAACAGACGCACCAGCAATCCGAGCACGGCGAACAGAAATGCCGTGGCTAGAAACTCCGGTGCCCGAAACACGCGCAGTTTGGCCGATACGGTTTCGATCAGCGCAATCCCGGCGCCCGCTAGCACGAGTTTTGCTCCCAGAAACAGCGACGACAGGGCCAGAGCGAGCGGTGCTTGGCTGGTGGCCAACCCCCAGGGGACAAACAGCGCAAAGCCGATGCACACGTAGTTGAAGAGCTTGAGCGCCGCGGCCCATTCCATCAATGCCAGATGGCGCGCGGAATACTCCAGCAGCAGGGCTTCGTGAATCATGGTGAGTTCGAGATGGGTTGCCGGATTGTCGATTGGGATGCGGGCATTCTCGGCGAGCAGCACCATCGTGAATGCCACCGCGGTGAAGGCGAGACTCGGATACAGCGCGAGCGACTGAGTAGCCAGCAGCTCCGAAATCCTGGGCAGTGCCGTGGTCGCGCTGATCAGGGAGGCGACGAAGATGATCATCAGCAGCGCGGGCTCGGCGAGGAAGCCGATCATCATCTCGCGTCGTGCACCGAGCGTACCGAAGGCGGTGCCGACATCCATCGCGGCGAGCGACACGAATACGCGGGCCGTTGCAAATAGTCCGACGAGCGCGATGGCGTCGGCAGCCTGGGTAAACGGCAGGCGCGTGGCGACCGAGGGAATGATCGCAGCGGCGGTTACCATCGCGCCGAAGACCATATACGGTGCGAGTCGGAACAGTTGCGAAGCATTCGCCGCTATCACCGCGTCTTTGTGAAAAAGCTTTCGGATACCGCGGTACGGCTGCAGGATGCTGGGTGCAGATTTATTCTGTAACCATGCTCGACATTGATTCACCCAGCCGAGAAACAGCGGCGCAGCCAGCACGGCAGCGAGGATGCCGAGTATTTGCGCAAGCCAGTCGAACAACGCTGTCATAGCATCAGCGCCAATAATGTGACGAGCGTGACGAAGCTGTAGAGCAGATACGTCGAGATCCGTCCCTGCTGCAACCACGCCACGGCGTCGGCGATACGACGCACCAGTCTGCCCAGGGGCAGATACAGACCGCGCCAGATGCGATCCCCGATGACGACCCGATACCGCGGCGCCGGATCGAAGGCACTCGGCAATTCGCGCGCCATGGCAAAGAAGGGCGTGAACAGGTGGCGGATGGGTTGTCCGAATCCTTCTGCGGTATCCTGCATACGACTGTTCAGTCGTCCAAACCCGCAGTCCCATGGGTCACTGCGACGAACGCGTTGATGATAGAAGAATCGCACGGCTGCGATGGTCAGCACGATGACCACCAGGATCACCGCGAAGAATACCAGTGGGGCGTAGGATATTTGTCGCTGCGGCAGCGGCACGAGCAGCCACCACGATCCGTCGTCAAGGGGCAGACCGCTGAATCCCAATGGCTGGATCACGCGACTCAGCAACGCAATGACTTGTGCGGGCAGCAGCCCGAGCAGCACGCAGCCCACAGCCAGCCATGCCAGGCCGGCGCGCTCGGCAATGCCCGCATCGTGAGCTTCCTGCAGCGCAGCTTCCCGCGGCTGACCCAGAAAGATGACGCCGAAGAACTTGACCATGACGTAGCCGGCAAGTGCTGCTGCGAGCACCAGTAGTGCCGCTCCCAGCGGCAACAGCATGTTGACGAATGCTTGCGGCACTTCGCTGGCGAACAGGAACGATTGCAGCAGCAGCCATTCCGATACGAAGCCATTGAGCGGCGGTAGTCCGGCAATCGCCAGCGCGCCCACGAGTGTCAACCATGCAACCCACGGCATCCGGTGGATCAGACCGCCGAGTCGGCCCAGGTTCCGCTCGCCGGTGGCGTGCAGCACCGCACCGGTTCCCAGAAACAGCAGGCTCTTCATGAACGCGTGATTGAGCGCGTGATACAGCACGGCGATCAATGCGAGCGAGGCCGCAATACGCATCCCGGTGCCGGCGAATACGATCGCAAGGCCAACCCCTGAGAACAGGATGCCGATGTTCTCGATCGAGGAGTAGGCCAGCAGGCGTTTCATGTCGGTCTGAGCCGCGGCGAAGATCACGCCGTACAGCGCGCTGAACAGGCCGAGCGCGAGCAGGATGAGTCCCCACCACCACACCGGTTCACCGAGCAGATCGAAGGTCACGCGCAGCATGCCGTACAAGGCAGTCTTCAGCATCACGCCGCTCATCAGGGCGGACACCGGTGACGGCGCTGCGGGATGCGCTTCGGGCAGCCACACGTGCATCGGCACCAGGCCCGCTTTGGCGCCGAATCCGAAGAGTGCCAGAAGAAAAGCGCTGGTGGCCCAGGCAGGGTCGAGCTGCGCGGCGCGCATGGCATCGAACGTGAACTGCCAGCTGCCGCCCTGCATGACACCGAAGCTCAGCAGGATGGCGATGGCGCCGATGTGTGCGATGAGCAGATAGAGGAAGCCTGCGCTGCGAATTTCAGGGATGCGATGCTGTGTCGTCACCAGGAAATACGACGACAACGCCATCGTCTCCCACGCCAGCATGAAGCTGTAGGCGTCGTTCGCCAGCAGCACGAAGCCCATGCTGGCAAGAAACAGGTGATATTGCAGGCACATCAGCCCCGGTGGCGTGCCTTCGCCGCGCCGGAAGTAGCCTGCTGCAAAGATCGAGATGCCGGTCGCAGCTGCGCCCAACAGGAACAGAAACGCGCTCGACAGGCTATCCAGACGCAGGTGCACCGGCAGGTCGGGCAGGCCGATGGACAGCACGATCTGTTCGGCAGGTGCGAACAGACTTGTTGCGGCCACATACGCGACTGCTGCACCGCAGACTGCGCCCAGCGGAAACAGCGTACGGCCCGCGAAGGCCACGCTTGCCGGTCGTATCAGCCCCGCCAGACCGACGATGCCCCACGCAGTCAGTAGCAACAGACACAGCAACAACGGCGAATGCAGCGTCTGCGTCACGGCGCACCGGTTCTCGTCGACAGGTGTCCGATCGTCACGTGCATAGCGAGTCGAAATCTCATGATTGCCACGATGTGCGGTTTATTATAATGTTACGCACATCAAATTGACACTCCATGTGAGCTGCCGTTGGCCATCGAAGATCGCACCGCGCGACTGACCATCCTGATCGATCCACGCAAGAAGGAGCTGTTCGAACGGCTGTGCGCGGACGAGGACGCCACACCCTCGCAGGTCGTGCGACGTCTGATACGCCGCTACATTGAGGAGCGCACCGGTAAGCCGTGGACACCTTCGGAGGACAATCCGAGCACCGCGCGTCGCCGCAGTGCCGGTCGCTGAAGCCACGATGACGAAATCACCTTTGAATCTAACGGCAAAGCGATCATCAAGGAATGGACGACTTCTTTGACGATCCACTATTGCTGAATCTATTGCTGAATCTATTGCTGAATCTGTGCTGGAGCTTCGCGCATGGCTGAATTCTCACCCGCAACGATTGACGCACCCGCCACGCTGAACCATGAGCGTCTGAAGCAGTGGGTCGCCGATATCGCAACCCTGACTCAGCCCGATCGGATTCATTGGGCAGACGGTTCGCAGCGGGAATACGACCGCCTGTGCGCCGAGATGGTCGACAGCGGAATGCTGGTGAAGCTCAACCCCAAGATGCGA
Source organism: Gammaproteobacteria bacterium (assembly GCA_020029545.1). Classification (GTDB taxonomy): domain Bacteria; phylum Pseudomonadota; class Gammaproteobacteria; order Steroidobacterales; family Steroidobacteraceae; genus Steroidobacter. Next base: position 4,903 of record JAIBJL010000061.1, on the reverse strand, counting down.
AAGAATTCGTATCTCGCCTGCTCGGACCCTTCCGACGTGGCCCGGGTCGAGGACCGCACCTTCATCTGTTCGGCAAACAAAGCCGATGCCGGTCCGACCAACAACTGGGAAGATCCCACAGTCATGCGCAAGACATTGAACGGGCTGTTCAATGGCTGCATGCGCGGGCGCACGATGTATGTCATTCCTTTCTCGATGGGGCCGCTGGGCAGTCCGATCGCCCATATCGGAGTCGAAATCACCGACAGTCCTTATGTGACAATCAATATGCGCACCATGACGCGCATGGGCAGCGACGTGCTCACCGTGCTAGGCAGTGACGGGGAATTTGTGCCCTGCATTCACTCCGTAGGCGCCCCGCTCGCACCAGGTGAAAAGGACGCGCGGTGGCCGTGCAACCGCACGACCAAGTACATCGTCCACTATCCTGAAACACGCGAAATCTGGTCTTACGGTTCGGGGTACGGCGGCAATGCGCTGCTTGGTAAAAAATGCTTTGCGCTGCGCATTGCCTCGAACATGGCGCGTGAAGAGGGCTGGTTGGCGGAACACATGCTGATTCTCGGCGTCGAGAATCCACAGGGCGAGAAGACCTACGTAGCTGCCGCTTTTCCGTCGGCGTGCGGCAAGACCAATTTCGCCATGCTGATTCCGCCGCGCACCTTCAACGGCTGGAAGATTTCCACCGTCGGCGACGATATCGCCTGGATCAAGCCCGGCAAGGACGGTCGACTCTACGCGATCAATCCGGAAGCCGGTTTCTTCGGGGTCGCGCCGGGTACCTCGGAACAGACCAACTTCAATGCGATGGCGACTCTGAAAGAGAACGTCATCTTCACCAACGTCGCACTGACCGATGACGGCGACGTGTGGTGGGAGGGCATGACGAAGGAACCGCCGGCGCACCTCATCGACTGGACGGGGCAGGATTGGACTCCGGAAATCGGCCGGAGCAGCGGACGCAAGGCCGCGCATCCCAATTCGCGCTTCACCGCACCTGCCAGCCAATGCCCGTCCATTGATCCCCACTGGCAAGACCCGAACGGCGTACCTATCTCAGCATTTATCTTTGGCGGGCGTCGCGCGACGACGGTGCCGCTGGTACATGAGGCATTCAACTGGAATTTCGGCGTCTATATGGCGGCGACCCTCGGCTCCGAGACCACCGCGGCCGCCGTGGGCCAGCAGGGAATCGTACGGCGCGACCCGTTTGCGATGCTGCCTTTCTGCGGCTACCACATGGGTGACTATTTCAATCATTGGCTGCAGATGGGCGCTCTCGTAAAAAACAAGCCGCGCATCTTTTGCGTGAACTGGTTTCGGCGCAACGAAAAAGGCGAATTCATGTGGCCCGGCTTTGGCGAGAACATGCGCGTGCTGAAGTGGATCGTCGAGCGCGTTCACGGCCGCACAGGAGCGGTCGAGTCCGGTCTTGGCTGGATGCCGGGATTCGATGACCTCGATTGGACCGGAAGCGAGACCACTCGCGCCGAGTTCGAGCCATTGATGCAGGTGGATGCGCAAGCATGGAGCAGCGAGCTTGCGCAGCATGGAGACTGGTTCGAGAAATTGAGCGATCGATTACCGAGGCAGTTCCCGCTCAAACGTGAACTGCTGAGTCTACGATTGGCACACGGCACTGCGGCGCGTTGAAGCGCCACGCGAAACTCTCGCAGGCAGGGAGTTCACGTGCAAAGTTGATTGCGCACGTCGCGAAACTCACTCATATGTGTTTTGTGTGAAGGGCGCAAACGGATATTCAATCCTGGGCTAATCCGGGCCCGGACCGTCACCTGCTGCGTGATTTGCTGCATGGTGAAATTCGTATCGCAGTGTCACGTGCAGTGCAACCCGTCGTCGGTCCTGCCTCGAAGCTCAACTACTTGAGTTCTTCTATGTATCATTCAGCCAGGTCTCGTTCCAACCAACACGTGGAGACACCTACGCTGCTACCGCCCAAGCTCAGCGAGTTTGGGCATCAGCTGTTTACGTCGCGCGAGCAGGACTCATTGGCGCACTGGTTACGCGAGCCGACATGGCCACGTGACACGCTGAATATTTACGCACTGGAAGGCTATCTGACAGCGCTGCTCGTCTGGCCGGTCGCCTTGCAACCGGGTGCATGGCTACCGCCAATCTGGAATGAAGCGGGTTGGAGGGTGCGACCACCGATCGACACTGTGCATCGGTATGAAGAGTTCTTGGAACTCGTCGTGGGATTTCTGCGCACGATTGATCAACGCCTGCTCCAGTCTCCTCCCGTGTTCGAACCCAGCCTGCGACTGACAATCGGTCACGACCGTCCTGACGTAAAGACGCATGGTCAACACTGGGCGCAAGGCTTCGGTCGAGGTCTTAAGCAAGGGGTCCAATCGCGAGGCGGTACGCGTCAAGCCGATATCGTGTTGACGGAAGCGGTCTTGGTTCTCGCCAGCACGCGTAGCTCACGCGGCCCTTTAGGTGCCATTCCAAGGCAATTGGTAAGGGGAGCGGACTGATCCGCAGATTCAGTCACACGCAGATTCAGTCACACAAAGCGCCGGTCTGCGCAAAGATGGCTCGCAAGCAGATGGCTCGCAAGGAGGGAGGTATTCGCCCTACGTGGCGCTCAGCCTGATGCTCGCGTCTCGCTTGACCTTACCACTATGGCAAGGTTCAAGATACGGCCATGAACAGCATTGTGAGAGCATCCCCAATGAGCGCCGGCAAAGCTTCCGATGAACTCGCCGTAGCGAAAGAGCAGGGGTATTTCAGCATCGGACGGGCGGCCGAGATCTCAGGCGTCACGCCCAAGATGATCCGGCACTACGAGTCCCTCGGGCTGATGCCCAAGGCCCGTCGAACGCTCGGTGACTATCGCGTCTACACACCAAGCGATATTCACGTGCTGCGCTTCATCCGGCGGGCGCGGAATCTTGGATTTTCCATGGATGAGATCGGCGATCTGCTGGGTCTATGGCGCAATCAACGCCGGGCCAGCAAGGAGGTCAAACGCCTTGCGCTCAAACATATCGCCGAGCTCGACGCCAAGATCCAGGAACTGCAGTCGATGCGCGCAACCCTCTCCGAACTCGCCGTGCACTGCCGCGGTGACGCGCGGCCCGACTGTCCCATCCTTGATGACCTCGGTCGCATCTCGGATTCCGAGTGACCCTCAGGACACGAGCATGAAACACCATTCGCATCCAAACGACCAGACCGCCGAGAAGGCCAAATCCACCTCGTGCTGCTCGACCCAAAAAGTGACGCCACGACTATCACACCGTCATCAGAATAATGGCCACGATCAAAGATCGACAGAGCATGCCTGCTGCAGCACCAAGGGAGCGGCACCGCCGCGCTCGACTGATGCGCCCGGCACTGACGACAATACGATGCTCGATCCGGTGTGTGGCATGAGCGTTGCGAACAGCTCCCCACACACCGCGACACACGACGGAAAACAGTATGCATTTTGTTCGGCCGGCTGCCGCGCGAAGTTCGTTGCGAAGCCAGATGCATATCTGCAGACCGCTGAGAAGCACGCGCACGCTCACGAAGCGCATGAGCACAGGGCTGCGCCTACTGCCGAAGTTCCGGCCGGCACCATCTACACGTGCCCCATGCATCCGGAAGTGCGGCAGGTCGGGCCTGGCACTTGCCCGAAGTGCGGCATGGCGCTCGAGCCGGAAATGCCGAGTGAGCACGAGGATGTGAGCGAAGTGGAGGCCGTACGGAAGAAATTCTGGATTGCCTTGGCACTTGCACTTCCTGTTGTAGTCATCGGGATGGTTCCACATCTGTTCGATCTTCAAATCTCTCAGACCGCGGCGCGCTGGCTGCGGGGCGCCGAACTGCTGTTGACTGCGCCTGTGGTCCTTTGGGCGGCGCTGGATTATTACCGGCGGGGCTGGATAGGTGTCGTGAATCGTGCGCCGAACATGTACACGCTCATCGGCCTGGGTGTGATCGTGGCCTTCGTATACAGCATCGTGGCCACCGCGGCCCCCGGCGCGTTTCCCGGCGAGATGCGCGATCATCACGGCATGGTCGGTGTCTACTTCGAAGTGGCCAGCGCCATCGTCGCACTCGTACTGCTCGGTGAATGGCTGGAGCTGCGCGCGCGCGGTCGTACGAGTGCCGCCATCCGCCAACTGTTGGGGCTGGCGCCAAAGACCGCACGACTCGTCACAGCCGATGGCCGCGAAGAGGACATTCCACTAGCGCACGTTCATGTGGGCAATCGCTTGCGCGTGCGTCCGGGCGAGAAAATTCCGGTGGACGGCAAGGTGGTCGAAGGACAGTCGAGCGTGGATGAGTCCATGCTGACTGGCGAGCCGATGCCGGTGGACAAGGCAGTCGGCGACCGAGCGGTCGGCGCCACCATCAATCAAACGGGAACGCTCGTGATCGAGGCAGAGCATGTGGGCGTCGACAGCCTGCTTTCGCAGATTGTGGCCATGGTCGCTCAGGCGCAGCGCTCGCGTGCTCCGCTGCAACGATTGGCCGACCAGGTCGCCGCGTGGTTCGTGCCGGCGGTGGCTGCGATCTCGGCACTGACCTTCGTCGGCTGGTTTTTCTTCGGTCCGCAGCCCTCGCTCGCGTATGCGATCGTGAACGCAGTCGCGGTATTGATCATCGCGTGTCCGTGTGCGCTCGGGCTGGCCACCCCGATCTCGATCATGGTGGCGAGCGGCCGCGGCGCACAGTTGGGCGTGTTGTTCCGCGATGCGCGCGCCATCGAGAATCTGCGCGACGTCGATACGCTGGTGCTGGACAAGACGGGCACGATCACGATCGGCCGGCCGATTCTCGATCGCGTCATTGCACTCCCGCCATTCTCCGAGGGAGAGGTGCTTTCGTGGTCGGCGAGTTTGGACCGCAGCAGCGAACATCCGCTGGCGCGTGCCATCGTCCTCGGTGC
>JAIBJL010000347.1 GCA_020029545.1 Gammaproteobacteria bacterium | reverse complement strand
GCTGATTCGGCGGCCAGCTTGCGCCGGCGCTGACGGATCAGCCCGAGCGGGTTGCCGGCAAGGTAGCCGGCATCCACCAGGTAGCGCATCAGCGAATTGATTGCCGCCATGGCGGTCAGTACGGCACTCTCCGAGAGCCGGCCGACGAAGGGCCGCCAGTTGTAGGTCGTGCGGTCGGCTTTCGGGCCGCACCACAGCGCGGCCGGCTGGGGATCGACCAGAAAATTGAGGTAGCCCTCGAAATCCTGCCGATTCAGGCTGGACAGCGGTTTGCCGCAGTCGACCAGCGACCACAGCAACAGCCGTTCGCATTCGCGCTGATAGATGCGCAGCGTGCCGGGCGAGCGATCGTATTCGGCAAGAAAGCAGCGGATCGCGTCGGCATCGGTTTCGGCCGAAATCTGCAGCCTCACGCGGTCCGCGCGGTTTTCGCCGTCGTGGCCGTCGACTTCGCTCGGAATGACGATGTCGTCGATCGGACGAATCGGCACTATCGTGTCGGGGCAGGCCTCGGCATCCGCCGCGGCGGCAGCGGCCTTCGATGTGCTCATGCCAGCCTTCCGGCGCGGTAATCTGCCAGCGCCTGTTCGATCTCGTCGTGGGTGTTCATCACGAATGGACCGTATTGAACAACCGGCTCGTCGAGTGGACGCGCGGCCAGAACGATCGCTCTGGCTGCCGCCTCTGCAGACAGCAAAATCGAGTTACCCTGCCCCAGCACGCCCGCGACGTGCGCCGGCAGTTTACCGGCAGCATCGCCGATGGCAACCTCGCCTTCGTAGGCATAGACAAAAGCGTTGTGCTCGGCCGGAACCGGCAGGCTGACACGCGATCCGGCGCCGATGCAGACGTCGAAATAGTGCGGATCGGTTGCCAGCGAAAGCTCATGCGCATTGATCGGTCCCGCGACCTTGGTGCTTTCGAGAACGACTCGCCCGGCTATGACCCGGACTTTCGCCCCGCCGCCCAATTCCACTTCGGGAATCTGTTCGGCCGGAATATCGCGGTATGCGGCCGGATTGAGCTTTTCTGCCGCCGGCAGGTTGATCCAAAGTTGGAAACCGTGCATCCGGCCGCTCTCCTGCTGTGGCATCTCGGCGTGGATGATGCCGCGACCGGCGCTCATCCACTGCACGCCACCGCTGTTCAGGTGTCCCTTGTTCCCAAGGTTATCCTCGTGCAGCATGTGACCGTCTAGCATGTAGGTTACCGTTTCGAATCCGCGGTGCGGGTGTGCAGGGAAACCGCCGATATAATCGCCGGCGTCGTCCGACGAAAACTCGTCGAGCATCAGAAACGGATCGAGGTACAGTCCGCGGGCCGAGCCGATGCTACGCCGCAGCTTGACCCCTGCTCCGTCGGACGTCGGAATCGAGGCGATCAGTCGTACCAGCGGGCGGGGTACATCATGGGCTGGTTGCTTCACTGGGGTACTCGCGCTGTGCATTGCGATCAATGAACCTGGGAGGAACCGGCCTCGTGAGCGGCGTCGAATCGCACGTGACCGACATCACCCACGTCATTCAATTGGCGGTGGCACCGGTGTTCCTGCTGACGGCGGTCGCCACGCTGATATCGTCGCTGAACCTGCGGCTTGGGCGTATCGTCGATCGAAGACGCGCAGTCGACGACTCGCTGCTCGAGTCCTCTGCCGAAACCCGCACGGTTGCCTGCAACGAGTTGTACTCGCTCTCGCGCCGAGTCCGGCTGATCTATTTTGCGATATTCGCCGCCGTGCTCGGCGCGCTGCTGGTCTGTTGCGTGGTCGCAGGTGCCTTCATCGGAGCGCTGATTGCAGTCGATCTCTCCCGGCTGGTTGCCGTGCTTTTCGTGTTGGCAATGCTCGCGATCATCGCTAGTCTTTCGATGTTTCTGCGCGAGGTATTTCTCGCAGTGGCGAGCGGTGGCCATTCGGTGACGCTCAAGAACAGCCAGGCTGTTCGACAATAGGCTATGGGTGTGGTCAAGAACAGACACTCGGTGTTGCCCGGCACGCCGGGTTCCGTTCAGGGGGCCAGGCGGCAACACGCCCATGCCCCTCCCGGCTGACGCTGATAGCGCAAGCGATCATGCAAACGGCTCGGTCGCCCCTGCCAGAATTCCACCGATGTCGCACTCAGACGATAACCGCCCCAATGCGGCGGGCGGGGTACCTGCTCCGGGTAAGTGCGCGACAGTTCGACCACCCGTTGCTCGAGCAATATGCGATTCTCGATAACGGTGCTCTGCGGGCTTGCCCAGGCACCTATTCGGCTGTCGTACGGACGACTGGCGAAATAAGCGTCGGACTCGGCGGCAGCGATCCGTTCGACGGCCCCCTCCACCCGCACCTGCCGCTCGAGCGCGGCCCAGTAGAACAGCAGGCTGGCCCGCGGATTGGCGGCGAGTTCCACGCTCTTGCGACTGGTGTAGTTGGTATAGAAGGTGAACCCGGATTCGTCGGCAGTTCGCAGCAGGACGATCCGCGCGCCGGGAACGCCATCCGCCGTCGCCGTTGCCAGCGTCATTGCATTGGGCTCGGGCAAACCGGCGTCGATGGCGGCCGACAGCCAATCCCGGAACAATGGGAGCGGATCGGGCGGAACCGAACCCTCGACCAGTTCACCCTTGCGGTAGTCCTCTCTGAGATGCGAGGTATCCATCGGATCACCTGCGCTCACATGTTTGGATAATTCGGCCCACCGCCGCCTTCGGGCGTCACCCAGACGATGTTCTGCGTAGGATCCTTGATGTCGCAGGTCTTGCAGTGCACGCAGTTCTGGGCGTTGATCTGCAGCTTGTCGCCACCGTCGTCGGCCTTCACGAATTCATAGACGCCGGCCGGACAATATCGTTGCTCCGGGCCGGCGAATCGAGCAAGGTTGACCGCCACCGGCACCGCGGGGTTCTTCAGGGTGAGGTGGATCGGCTGGTTCTCTTCATGATTGGTGTTCGAGATGAATACGGAAGACAGTCGATCGAAGGTGACGACCCCGTCCGGTTTCGGGTAGATGATCGGACTACACTCTGCTGCCGGCTTCAACTTCTCGTGATCGGCATGGGAATGATGCATCGTCCAGGGAGCCTTGCCGCGGAACACGACCTGATCGATACCCACCAGCAGCGAACCGAGATAGAGTCCCTTGCTCATTGCCGGTTTGAAATTGCGCGCCCGATGCAGTTCCTCTTGCAGCCAGGAGCCGGTGAAGGCAGCCGGGTACGCCGACAACTCGTCGTGCTGCCGGCCGCTTCCCAGCGCGTCGAACGCCGCGTCCGCCGCCAGCATGCCGGACTTGATCGCCGCATGACTGCCCTTGATCCGCGAGGCATTGAGAAAACCCGCGTCGCAGCCGATCAGTGCGCCACCGGGAAAAACCAGCTTCGGCAATGACTGCAGCCCGCCGGCCGTGATGGCCCGTGCGCCGTAGGCGATGCGCTTGCCGCCTTCGAAGAATTGTCGGATAGCCGGATGGGTCTTATAGCGCTGGAACTCCTCGTAGGGGCTGAGGTAGGGATTCGAATAGCCCAGGCCGACCACAAAGCCCACTGCCACCTGATTGTCGTTCATGTGGTACAGGAACGAGCCCCCGTAAGTATGGCTGTCCAGCGGCCAGCCTGCGGTGTGCACCACCAGGCCCGGCTGGTGGCGCGCCGGATCGATTTCCCACAGTTCCTTCAAGCCAATGCCGTAGATCTGCGGGTCGCGCCCTTCGTCGAGCCGGAAACGAGCAATCAGTTGCTTGCCCAGGTGACCGCGCGCACCCTCGGCGAACAAGGTGTACTTGCCGTGCAGTTCGACGCCTGGTTGAAAGTTCGCTGTCGGCGCGCAGTCGCGACCGATGCCCATGTTGCCGGTTGCGACACCCTTCACTGCACCCTGATCGTCGTAGAGAACCTCGGCAGCGGCAAAGCCGGGATAAATCTCGACGCCCAGCGCTTCCGCCTGCTCGCCGAGCCAGCGCACCACGCTGGCCAGGCTGATCACGTAGTTGCCATGATTGTGAAAGCAGCCGGGCAACAGCCAGTTGGGCGTCTGCCGTGCGCCGGACTCGGTGAGAAAGAGAAAGCGGTCTTCGCTCACCGGAACGTCGACCGGCGCGCCGCGTTCGCGCCAATCGGGAAACAGCTCATCGATTCCGCGCGGGTCCATCACCGCGCCGGAGAGGATGTGGGCACCGATCTCGGAACCCTTCTCGAGCACGCAAACCCCGACTTCCCTTCCCGCCTCAATGGCCAACTGTTTGATTTTGATAGCCGACGCCAAGCCGGCCGGACCGCCGCCGACAACGACGACGTCGTATTCCATGATGTCACGATCGCTCATTTTGACTTCCCCGGTTCAATTTCGATGCCGTGCCCCCCAGTTGCCAGGCGGTACATCGCCGCAAGGCACCCCATTCTATCCTGCCCGCGCGCTGCGGCCGATGCGCGGATGCCCGCCGCGCCCCGTGACCGGTGACCTGTTCAGAACCGGCTCCTAGCGACGATAATCAGCGAACCACCGTGGTCCAAAGCGGCCGGAAAGCCAAGCTTGAAACTCCATATCCTGTCGGACCTTCATTTCGAGTACGACACCGAATTCCAGGTGCCGAACACGACATCGGACGTCCTGATCCTCGCCGGTGACATCAGCCCCGGCCTCAACGGCATGGCGCGCTTCGCCCGCAGCGCGAAGCCGGTGATCTATGTTCCCGGCAACCACGAGTACTACGGCGAGTCGATTCGCGCATTGCCCGCCGCGCTGCGGCTGCTGGCCAGGGGAAGCAGCATTCACCTGCTCGACAACGACGAAGTCCGTCTCGATGGCGTAAGGTTTCTTGGCGCCACATTGTGGACCAGCTATGAGCTGTACGGAATCGAGCGCAGCGGCGAAGTTGCCACGCACGCCGACCGTCACCTCAATGACTACATCTGTATCCAGAGCGGAAATGGCGGCTCGCTGACCCCTGGCCAGACGGTCAGCCTGCACCAGCAGTCAGTCGATTGGATTGCCCGCAAGCTCGACGAACCCTTCGACGGCAAGACTGTCGTCGTCACGCACCACGCGCCGCACCCTGCCAGCCTCATGCCCAAACACGAAGGCAAACTCATCAACGCGGCATACGCTTCGGACCTCACCCATCTTATGGGCAAGGCAGTGCTGTGGATTCACGGCCACACCCATCACACGGTCGACTACACGGTCAATGGGACGAGGATCGTCACCAACCCCAAGGGGTACCGCGACGAGAACCGCGGGTTCGATCCGGCGTTCGTCGTCGAAGTGTAACGACGAAGCCCTGCTCTCGAAGAACCGTCGCGGCGCGAAATCCCCGTCACACTCTCACTGCCATTCGCCGACCCGGGATGGCGAAGCCCGCCGAACATGGGCAAGGATCGGGATTCATGGACGCCATTCCGCGAATCCGCTGAACCCGCCCATCCAAGCGCATGACATATCGACGCCCGGCCCCCGCCTCCCGGCCTCGTTTGGAAGTCATTGCCGGGGGTTCCGTCTCCGGAAATTGCGGGTGGCGATTTGCCCTCAAGCGCAGGGGCCTTGCCGATCCGTTGTGGTCGCATGCATAATGCATT
>JAIBJL010000346.1 GCA_020029545.1 Gammaproteobacteria bacterium | reverse complement strand
CGAGCGTTTGGGTGGCCACGCTCGGCATCGTGCGTGGCCGTGTGTTCGACGCTTTTCCCAACTTGGTGAGACGACTTGGCGACAGTTCACCGTTCAGTACGGCGACCCTGACCTGCACGAGGCGGTGCGCCCCTGCATCTGTCCAGCGCATCTGCCGCTTCTTGGCCATGCGCAGGCTGACCACTTGATTGACCGCCGATTCGGCGATGCTGCTACTGATGGTGTGGGTGGCGAATTCGTAGTATGACGGAATTCGGCTGTCGTCAAACGAGGTAAATGTTTGACTGCCGAACTGGCCGGAGAACCGCCATTTTCCTAGCTTTCACGAATCGTTGTCATCACTTTTACCGACACAAATAAAAAACTAAAAGATTGACTTTGTGAAGTTGCTGTACCAATCTGCTGTTTTGGTGGATAGTGATGGGGAAATTCCACAAGTGGTGGATTTCATTGATCAAAAGGATTTTGTCCCTGTGGAGGTCGCTCGACCGCCCCATCTCCACCGCTTTGAGCTGTTCAGCCCGAAACTGGCACGCCGCTTGACCCTGTTTTCATGGGATGCAGTGCTGCTTTGGACCATGATTGAAAGCCATCCAGCGATCAAGAAGTTTTGCGAACGCCCTGGTTTGGTCCACGTCCACGGCGACTGGCGACTGGCTGAGTTCTGGGTGCAACGCGACGATCAATCCGAGTTTCTTTTGCTGGAGCATTCGTCGCTGCAGAATCTAGTCAGTGCTGCGCCGCGCCTTGAGTCCGACCTCGGATCGCGCACTCGCACGGTTTTGGACAAGGAACTCGCCGCTCATGCCACGTGGATCAAGAATTGGCAGGAAATCTTGCCCTACCTTGTCTCCAACCGCGACTTCGTCGAACCGCGACAACTTGACCGTATCCTGAACTTTTGCCAAAGCCCGCAGCGCCTTGTCGAGATCGAACGTGCCGAACTTCCCGGCGACCCGGTGATTACGCGTACCGCCGTCTTTGAACTTGCACGCAAAGGCACACTGTTGGCTGAGGACTTGCACACTGACCGGCTGAGTCCGGCAAGTCGGTTCATTGCGGCGTGAGCGCATGACGAAGCGATTGATCATTGAGGCCGATCTGCGATGTCCTGACCTGTGGCCGGCGGTCGCTCTGACGGCATTACCGGATGACAAACGTGCGGCCTATCTCCAGCGTGAAGAGGCTGTGAACCGCTATCTTGCTGGCGATACCTTGACCGCGATTGAAACAACAACGGGCATCGCCAGACAACAACTCTATAACCTATTGCGGCGATGCTTGGCCAAGCACCCGGATGGACGGATCTATGGATTCCGCGGGCTCATACACTACAGTCGGATTAAGGACTATGACCGATACGCACCGGTGTCGTCGGGTCACTCTGGGCGAAGAGGTGGCGCATCGGGCGCAATGACGCAACTTCTTGATCGCTTCCCTGCCCTGCGCTCACTGATTGCGCAGCACCTTCAATTGCATCGCGTGTCACTCACCGCCAGCAACCGGGTTCGCGGTCTTTCGTTGCTGCATGCGGCGTTTCTCGATGAATGTATCGCCATTGGGATTGCTTCGCACCAGTATCCGTTTAACCAGTTGCAGCGCGGCAAACGTGCCTTGGCTAACACCGTCAAGATGGTCATGAACGCGAGCTTCCTCTCTGCAGCGCGTGCGAGCGGCGCCGAACTCATTCACCCCGTGTGGCACGATTTTGACGACTGCGGCGCGCACGCACCCGGGACGTTGAGGCCGTTCGAGGTGGCGGAATTCGACGGGCATAAGCTCGACATCCGGCTTCGCGTTCGTCTGGAAGATCCCTTTGGCCTACCGTACGACCTGGAACTCAAACGCGTCTGGCTGTTGGCCGTCCTCGACGTCTGTTCCCGCGTTGTGCTAGGTTGGCACGTGGTATTGGCATCGGAGTATGACCGCTACGATGTCATCAAGACGATGCAGAACGCGCTTCTGCCACGGCGCAAACGCATGCAGTTTTCAATACCGAAACTGGCCTATGAGCCGCGAGGCGGATTCGCTTCGCAGGAACTGCCCGCAACACAATACGCTTGCTGGGATTGGCTACGATTGGACAACGCCAAAGCGAATCTTGCGGACGATACGGTCAACGCACTGAGGAACTTCCTCGGCTGCTTCTCCGATGCGGGTCCGGTCCATCAACCCAATGAGCGCCCCTACATCGAACGCTTCTTTGGAACGATTGGTTCAACCCTGTCACATCGAATGCCGGGCACAACCGGTACCGGCGCTGCCGACATTCGACGCCGCCTTTCCGATCCTGGTGGAAACACGGAGCTATTCGTTACGTTCGAGGAATTGGAAGAATTGCTTGACGTCACCATTGCCAATTACAACGGCACAGACCACAGCGGGCTACCAGGTCGATCGCCCCTGGACGCAATGCGGCATTTTCTCGCAACGCAACGCACGCCACTGCGCCCCCTGCCAGAACAACGCCGCCGCAACCTATTCATGATGCAACCCGCCTACCAATGCACGGTCAGGGGCAACAAGAAGCGCGGTGTACGGCCACATATCAATTTCTATGGGGCCTGTTATTCCAGTACGATATTGGGCCAAGGAGCGAATTTGGTCGGCACCGATATCCTGATCTATTTCGACCCGCAGGATCTGCGCTTTGTTCAGGCATTTCTACCCAACGGCGCGGAGCTGGGTCCACTGCAGGCCAATGCGCCGTGGCATCGCACCGCCCATTCCTTGCGCCTACGTCGTGAAATCTTGCGCCTCAAGCGCGCGAAAGATTTGACCTACGGCGATGCCGATGATCCCGTTGCGGCTTACCTTGAAAGCAAACGGAAGAAGTCAGTCAAGACGCAACGCCGAAGCGGTCATCGAATCGCCGAAGCCGCACGGTCATTGCAAACATCATCAGCGGGCAGTGCCAGTACTTCACAGCCGACAACACCGACACCGCCGGCCAAGCCGCGACGGCTCGCCATCGGCAACCAGGCGCAGTCCAAATAGCGCCGGCTCAATGACAAATGCGCAAGAACGTCCGCTGTCGCTTGATCGTCACCCTGTAACACTGCGTGAGTACCGCATTCCGACGCCGACATTGGAGGCATTCTATTTGCTCATCGTGCGTTCGCTGCGATTCAAGATCCACGGCTCAATCGTCTATGGACGTTCGAGGTTCGGCAAATCAAGCGGGATCGATTTTCTTGAGCAGTTTCTGGCAAGGAAGGATAAGACGCTGCCGTTGATCAAGCTTGCTTGCCAGCGCAAGAAGACCCCTTCCGAGTCCGCATTCTTGTCGAACATCCTGAGCGCGGCGAGCCACGCGGCAACCAGCGGTGGCACACCATCGGCGCTTCGCATTCGACTTATCAACCGGCTACGCGAGATCGCTGAGCGCTACAACAGCAACCGAATCGTACTGTTCGCCGACGACGCGCAACGGCTTGCGCAGATTGAATACGAATGGCTTCAGGAAATCCACGACACTTTAGCCCGGCATCGCATTGCACTCGTTTCGTTTCTCGTCGGAACGCCGCTCTTGCGCGGACAGAAATCCTTGTTTCAATCCCAAGGTGAAGAGCAAATTGTCGCGCGCTTCATGGTCGACGAGCTTCCATTTAGAGGCTTACTTTCAGCACAGGATTGTGCGACTTGTTTGACCGCCTACGATGAGACCGAAGAGCCGCCCCAATCAGGCTGGCCCTACACCCGGTTTTTCCTGCACAAGGCTTTCGACTCTGGACTACGACTGGGAGAAGAAGGCGCGCCCGCCTGGGACGCTTTCGGTGACGCTCATCGACAAGCACGCCTTCCGGGAGATGTCGAAATCCCGATGGACTACTTCACGCGGGCCGTGGAATACATTCTCACCGAGTATGTTGGCCAAGACAACGACCGCTTTAGGCTAAACCGCGCGATCTGGGATGAAGCCGTCAAGTATTCCGGGTTCAGCCATGCACTTGAACTCGTGTCCCCCGGAATTATCGAACCCTGAACAGGATGCGTAGCGCACGTTCAGCGAATCCCGTTGCGTGCTTTGACATATCGACGCCGGAGTTTTGCACGCGACCGCGCTGGTCGTGCGATGGTGAATCGGCATGGTCGATACTGCACAAATTCCAATGGCTCAATCGCCTGCCTCTGAATGCCTTGTTGTTGGCGATTGGCCGGGCGGACCTCGCTGATGCCGACCCAAGTCTGGATTTGCGCTTGGCCTCAATGCTTGACGTTGAGATCTCATCGATCAATTTGGGTATCTCGTCTGCACGCATCTTGCAGTCCTTCGTGCCGATCCAAAACCAGGCACTCGCTCGTGCGCTTTTCAGCAACGGGCTGCGGTACTGCCCACAATGTGTGGCACATGGTTTCCATGCAACCCTGCATCAATGCCTTCTGCTGAATCGGTGTCCAATTCATTACGAGCGGCTTCAAGCAACCTGTCCTCAATGCCGTCGAAAGATTGAATACCGGCTCAACTCATCAGCGGCGTCCCATCCCTATGCCTGTCCCAATTGTGATATCCCGTTGGCTCCGTGCATCGATGCTTCGTGCGGCAGACCTACCCTTCCGACCGCCGATAGAATCGGCGCGTTGTTTCATTGGCAGCAGTGGGTGAAGGAACATTCGGACAACCTGTCAGTGCCACCCAGGTTGTTCGGCACGACAAGCGCCAGTTTGCACGCAAGCATGTTGGCCCGATTGAAATTCATGAAGGATTTCCAGACTGCCTTTGCCGATTTCCCCGTCCAGACCCTGAGGAATCATCAGGCGTCTCGCCGGCTTGCCAACTGCTGGCTCGACACTCCAAATGGAAATCATCCTGTGAAGCGGTTGAACTACATGCGTCACGAATGGAGTGGCTTTCGCGGCGTGTACATCCGGCTTGAGTCGGATTATGAAAGCGCGGTGGATCGAATCAGGCAAAGACGAGAAATCGTCGGTTCGATAACGCGCCGTAGACAATCATCAAAGTCATGCTCGTTTGGTTTGGCCGCGCTGACATTGTGGTCCATGGTTTGGGAGGGCACTCTCCATCCGGCGATCCTTGACACGCACAGTCATCCCGCATTTGGGATTGCAGTCTGGCTCACGCTGCAAGAACGGACACACTCCAATTCACGACACCCGCTTCAAGAGTTACGCCGCAAGTTCCGCATCGCGCTTGAAGACACGCTCGCCAAGGCCATGGTGCTCGCTCAGGCCATGAATTCGGATGGAACTTATCTCTTTGAGCCGCGCCTTCTCCTGCCAACAATCTTTGACTGTACGGAAAGTCAAAGATTCACAAATCGAACATCCGTAACTCATTGAAATATAGAGTGTCACAACCAGACGGCAGTCAAACTTACCTACACAAATCACGACAGTCAAACATTTACCTGCACAATAGTCAAAGATTTACCTCGTGTGACGGCAGGACAGCAAGGGCCACAAACACAGCTGGGTCGGCTACAAGCTGCATTGGGAGGTGGCCGACGGGGGTATTCCGATCGGCGCAATCCTCACCTCGGCCTCGGTACATGACAGCCAGGCGTTCATCCCGTTGGCGAAGATGAGTGCCGCGCGG
>JAIBJL010000345.1 GCA_020029545.1 Gammaproteobacteria bacterium | reverse complement strand
CGGCGACTCGCGCTGTCAATTTTGTCGCGGCATTCGGAAGTCGTACGTTTCGATACCTTCCAGACGGAGCCATTTCGATGCGTTCGCCCAAGTCGGCCAGTTGGGCTTCGAGAGCTTGACTCGCCGTTTCGATGTACGCATCGGCTGGAAGTTCTTTTACCTCCCTATACACAACGACGCGGCCTGCTCCTGCAAACGCCGCGGGACTTGCCGAGCTGACATATTGGCGCTGCAACCATTGAGTCAGCTCCTCACGGCCATACGTGACGGTGTCGCCTGGACGACCTTTCGCAGGCAGAACGAAGCGCCGCAATGTTTCCCGTTGCGGCAAATCGCCAGAGACGGTGGCAACGTCCTCCAGCCTAAGCCGCGCATTGCTTTGCGTTGCATGGCCATGAAGGATGACCTTCACTCCTGCCATGCTAAACTGCATTGGCAGTAATGACGCGAGCACGGTCGTGTAGATTGCGGCGCGCATCAACGTCGCAGGTTATTGATGATACCGAGCAACTCGTCGGAAGCTTGCAGCACCTTGGAGTTTGCTTCATACGCGCGCTGAGCGGCCATCAAGCTGGTGAGCTCTTCGACCATCTGGACATTCGACGCTTCCAGATATCCTTGCGCCAGAGTGCCGAGCCCGTTCTCCCCCGGTCGGCTGTAAAGAGCCTCGCCGCTATTTTCAGTCGCGATGAATAAATTATCGCCGATCGGCTTGAGGGCATTTGGATTGGCAAACTGAGCGAGTTCCAGTTGCCCCACGTCGGTGAGTTCATCGGAGTTCAGATACTTCACTTGCACACGACCGTCGGCAGTCATCATCACGGATTCGGCGTCCCGCGGAACGGACACTGCAGCGCTCAGCGCCAGTCCGCTGGCGGTCACCAACGCACCTTCCTGGTTTACATTCAAAGCGCCGTGACGACTGTACCCATGCGTTCCATCGGGTAACTCGATCTCGAAAAAACCTTGACCGCGAATAGCCAAATCCAGATCACGCTGCGTTTGCTTGAGTTCGCCAGGTGCAAAGTCTGGCTGTACGCTTGCGGCCGCAGCACCCATGCCTTTGTATGCTGGAACGGCACCGGCGAGCGTCGCATCAGCAACGGTGGCCTGCGGTAGCAATGGCTCGAAGGACACATGGGATTTCTTGAAACCGATGGTGTTCAAGTTTGCCAAGTTATTCGCGATGGTCTCGACCTGGGTTTGTTGCGCCTGCATACCGGTTGCAGAGATAAATAGAGCATCCATTTGTGTTCCTCGTAATCAATCTACTAGGCTGTCCGCTAGGGCTACGGTGCTAGAACTCACCTAGCGTGGTAATCGCAGTTTCCAGCGCTTCGTCATAAGCGCGCATCAAGCGTTGCGAGCTTTCCGCGTGGCGCATTGCATCGATAACGCCGACCATTTCGCTCAACGAATTCACGTTCGAGCCTTCCAAGTACCCCTGTCGTACATTGACGGCAGTAGTATTCACGGCCACAGGCTCCGATGCGCCTCGAAACAACCCCGGACCCGCCATCTGTAGAGAAGGCGAGTCAGCGGACACCAATGCGAACCGACCCACACGCTCACTCCCCGACCACACTTCACCGCTACGCGTGACGGTGGGGGTTGCGCCCGTGAACGTAAAATCGCCATCCATAATCACCGGCCATCCTTGTTTGGAGACCAATCGTCCTTGAGCATCCAGCTGGAAATCGCCATTGCGCGTGAGTAGTACGCCTTGCGGCGTGCGTAGTTGAAACCAGGCATCTCCTTCGACGGCAAAGTGCAAGGGCGTCCCAGTGAACTGCAAAGGCCCGGGTGAGAAGTCGTAGACCGCGCGGGCAGGCGTCTGGGCTTGCAAATGCGCATCGAAATCCGATCGGACGAACACTTCGCGCTTGAAACCTTGCGAGGTGACGTTCGCCATGTTGTGACTGATCGTATCCAGCCTTGCGGCGTCACTGCGCATGGCGCCTTCGGCGATGGCTAATATGTCCGACATTTCCCTTTCTCCGTGACTCGTCTGCGAGACAGCACGCTTGACTCGCGTCTAGACAGTAACCACGCCAAATGACTTGAGCTTGACGGTCGTGGTCACTTCGCTCATCGATAACACCTTGAGGTGCGGCAAGGTACGCGACGTGAACTCTTTCAAGCCGGCACGCAGCTCCGCTCCACACAACAGCACTGGCGCAATATTCGCCGCCAACATTTTCTCGACGCTGCCCGCCAGTCGCTTGAGCACCTGATCCACGAACCGCGGTTCGAGCGGTTGCGTCTGTGCGCCAGAAGCCTGCGTGTATACCTGCGACAATGTTTTCTCGACGGCGGGATCGAGCATCAGCACGTACAGCTCACCGCCGGCGTTCGCCAGGGTCTGGCATATTTGCGCGGCCAGGCGCTGACGCACCGCTTCGACCAGGCGACGATGTTCTTTGGTCGTACGCGCCTGATCGACGAGCACTTCTAAAATGAGATCCAGATTGCGAATCGAGACTTCTTCGCGCAACAGGTGTTGCAGAATCTTTTGTACGTCGGAGACGCTCATCACGCTCGGAATGAGTTCCTCGACCAGGCTGCTATCCCGCTTTCTGACCTGCTCGATCAACGCTTGCGTTTCGCGACGGCTCAGTAGTTCGGACGCACCTCGTTTGAAGACCTCTCCCATGTGCGTGATCAGAACAGTTTCGGCATCGACCAACGTATAGCCGCGCTTCTGCGCTTCTTCATGCAGGGAATCGTCGATCCACAATGCCGGCAATCCGTATGCCGGCTCCTTGGTCTCGATGCCACCTGCAAGCGGCTTGGATACTCCAGATCCAATGGCAAGTGTTTTATCCGTATGCAGCCGCCCTTGGCCGACATGCGCACCATAAATGGCGATGCGGTATTCGTTCGGCAGCAGCTGCGCGTTATCCGTAACCTTTACGCTAGGCACGATGAAGCCGGTGTCACGGGCGTGTTGCTTACGAAATGAAAGGATGCGCTCCAGGAAACCGTGGCCATCACTTGCGAGCGGCACCAGCTCCCGCCCCACTTCGAGCACGATCGGCTCGACAGCGATCTCGGCGTACAGATCACTTTCGCCCGGCGATGCTGCGGAATCGATCGCAGCCGCCGCATTCCGTTTGGCGCGGAAGCCGTAGTACGCCAATGCGGCGATGATCAGCAGCACGCTAAAGACCGGCCACGCAGGAATGCCGGGCACAGCCAGGATAAGCAGCAACCCGATACCGATGAGCAGAAGCGTTTTCGGATACGCCGTAATTTGCCGAGATACTTCCTTGCTCAAGAACTCATCGGACGCCGCACGCGTTACGATAATGCCGGTACCGGTCGAAATGATGAGCGCAGGAATCTGCGTGACGATGCCGTCTCCGACAGTCAACAATGTGTAGGTGTGCAAGGCCTCAGTCCAGCTCAGACCTTTCTGGGCGATTCCGATGGTGAGTCCGCCGATGATGTCGATCAAGATAATGAGGATGCCGGCGATCGCATCGCCCTTGACGAACTTGCTGGCACCGTCCATGGCGCCATAAAAATTTCCTTCCTTTTCTATTTCCTTGCGACGTCGCTGCGCTTCCTTCTCATCGATGATGCCGATATTCATATCTGCGTCGATGCTCATCTGCTTACCTGGCATGCTGTCGAGGGTGAATCGCGCCGCCACCTCCGCAACACGCTGAGCACCGTTCGTGACTACCACGTACTGCACTACGATCAGCACCAGGAACACGATGAGCCCAACGACGTAATTGCCGCCCACGACATGTTCACCGATGGCACGGATCACCTCACCTGCATCGCCCTCGTTCAGGATCAGCCGAGTTGCGGCGATATTTAGCGACAGCCGGAACAACGTAGCGATCAGAAGTAACGAAGGAAAGGTGGAAAATTGCAGCGGGCGCTCAACGTAGAACGTCAACAGCAAAATGAGCAAGGCGAAGCTGACATTCAAAATCAGCAACAAATCCAGGGCCACGGCCGGAATCGGCATGAAGAGAATAATCAGGATGCCGACCACTGCCGCGACGAGCACGAGATCGGATTGCTGCATCAAGTTACTGCGGAGTGCCTTCCACATCAGAGTGCTCGCTTTCTTTGCGCGTATGCCCACATCAGGATTTTCGCGACCGCCGGATAGGTCTCCGGGAGAATTGGCCGATCAATCGATACGCCACGAAACAGCGCTCGCGCCACGGTGCGATTTTCAACCGTAGGCACTCGATGCCGCGCAGCCTTCCGGCGCATGCGAATTGCCATTTCACCCGATGCTTTCGCGATGACAATGGGTGCAAGCGTTTTACCTCGCTTGTACTGCAAAGCAACGCTGAGATGGGTGGGATTCGTAATCAGCACATCGGCGTCCGGCACGCGCTTGAGAGACGCGGCGCGACGCGCCGCTTCGCGTTGCAACTCGCGAATTTTTGCTTTGACCTTGGGATCACCGTCGCGGCGTTTGACCTCTTCGCGCACTTCGCGATGACTCATTCTCATGCGCTTGGCATAGTCCCATTTCACGAACGCGAAATCGGCGGCGGCCAACAATCCCATCACCGCAAGCAGAGTTGCCGCAAGCCACAACACTTCGCGAAGCAGCGTCGCGGGATACGCTCGCACGTCCATCATCAGAAGCGACATCAGGTTCGGGGTCGCACGTCGCATGTAGACGTAGACCGTGGCCGTCAACAACAAGAGCTTGAGAATCGTCTTGAACGCCTCATAGACCATTCTGATGTTGAACACGCGCTTGAAGCCGGTTACCGGATTCACGCGAGTGAAATCCGGCTTCAGCGGATGCCAACTGAATACGGGCCCCACCTGGACAACATTGGCAAGCACGGCGGCCACTACCAGCGCTGTCACGAAAAATCCGAACACGGAAATCAAATAGCTCAGTGCGCCCGAGAACATATTCAACGCGCTCGTTGTCGTCAACGTGATCCCGCCTGACTGACTGAAAAGCGCGCGACTGAGATTGAGCTGACCCTTGACCAAATCGTCGGTCATGGTCCACGCAAGCGAAGTAGCTACCAGCAGCGTCAGCCAAGCCGCCAGTTCCATGCTTTTGGCAACCTGTCCACGTTGGCGAGCCTCGCGCAACTTGAACGGTGTCGCGGGTTCGCTGCGGTCTTGCTCTTGTTCGTTGCCCGCCACTACCGCACCAATGCCTGCCAATATGTGAACACGGCGCCGTATACCCGCTCAAGCATGCTGCGAATGTATGGAGCAGTACCGGCCAAGATCAGCAGACCCACTACTATTTTGATGGGAATGCTCAGCATGAATATGTTCATCTGCGGCATCGTTCTCGAGGCGATTGCCATTGCCGAATCGACCAACAGCAGCACCGCGACGACAGGCGCAACAAGCATTACGCCCAGCACAAACATCGAGCCGAACTGCGCGACAATTGCGTTGATTGGAATCGTGCTCGGCAGGTGACCCAAGGGAAACCATTGGTAGCTCTGCACCACGCTTCTGACGATCCAATGGTGTCCGTCGAGCAGATAGAACGTCATCACGCCGACACTCAAAAGCAGAACGCCTATCAACGGGTCCTGCTCGTTGCTGCT
>JAIBJL010000060.1 GCA_020029545.1 Gammaproteobacteria bacterium | reverse complement strand
CGCGCAACGGAGAGTGCCGTCAGTATCAGCACCTGCAGCATGCTCAGCGCCGCAATCAAGCTGGGAATCATGTTCCAGCGCGTTTCCAGATTGGAGTTGTACCAGGCGCGGAACTCGATTCGCAGCGGTGGCTGCATGCCTCCATGCTGCTCGTTCCACAGTGCGTTGAACCGTTCGATCACCGCGCCGACATAGCCGGCCGCGACGCTTCCCGTGTTGGAATTGCGTCCATCCGTAATGACTTGAATGACAGCGCCGCGACCTGAATAGATTTGCCGCTCGAAGTCCGCAGGCAGATGAATGACAACCAGCACCTGTTTGCGGCTAATCGCGTCACCGATCTGATTCGCATTGTGCAGATCCAACACTCTCTCAAAGGTGCCGGAACCATCGACCTGTGCCATGAAGTCCTGCGCCGCACCGCTACGATCGGAATCGAGCAGTGCATACGGCACTCGATCGAGATCGAACGTCGCGGCGTAACCGAACAACAGCGACTGCAGCACAATCGGAACGGACAATACGAGCCTGCTGCGCGGATCTTTCAGGACCGCAATGAGCTCTTTGCGGATCAGGACAAGGATGCGATGCAGCGTCGCGTTCATGCCAGCACTTTGCGCGTATTGCGACGCGTCAGAATCAACAGCGTGATGGCAGACAGCGCAAGCACCGCGCAGTCCTTCACGATGAGCCCCCACTCATTCCCCACCAGAAACAAGGTCTGCAGCGCCTCGACGTAGTAGGTCGCTGGCAACACGCGACTGATACCACGCACGACGGCGGGCACGCTGTGCAAATCGAAGATGAAGCCCGAGAGCATGAGCGCGGGCAGAAAGCTCAGGACCAACGCGAGCTGACTGGCCAGAAACTGGCTCTTGGTTGCAGCCGAGATCAGCAGACCCAGACTCAGCGAGACCAGCAGGTACAACATGGAAACGACAATGATCAGCAGCAGTGAGCCCCGGATCGGCACACCAAACAGAAATTTGCCCGCCAGAATACACATCGCGAGTCCGGCCAGGCCAACGCCGAAATAGGGGATCAGCTTCGATATGATGATCTCGTTGCTGTTGACTGGCGTCACGAACAGCGCTTCGAGCGTGCCGCGCTCCCACTCGCGTGCCATCACCAGGGAGGTCAGCAGCGCACCCGTCAGAGTCATCACCAATACGATCAGCCCCGGCACCAGAAAGTACCGGCTGTTGTTCGCCTCGTTGTACCACAGGCGGGTCTGCAGCGAGACCGCAGGCACCGGCAGCGCCGCTACCTCGCCGGCGGCGGCGCGCTTGATGCTCCATTGACCAATGGCACCCTGTGCGAATGCTTGTAGTACGCGTGCCCGGTTCGCATCCACACCGTTCACCACGACCTGAATCGACGCATTGCCTGACGCAAGCTGGCGGGAGAAGTCGGTTTGCACGTGGACGATGGCTTCGATCTTGCGTTTCAACATCAACTGCTGCGCCTCATGCATGGATGTCGGACGCGTCACCGTGAAAAAGGATGAAAGATAGAACCCGGCGAGCACATCTTGAGCGGTAGGCGAGGTATCGTCCGCAACGATTGCGACGGGTACATTCCTGACATCGAAGGTCAATCCGTAGCCGAACATCAGGATCAGGACGACCGGCAGAAACAGCCCCACCATCAGATTGCTCTTGTCCCTGAGCAACTGACGCGTCTCCTTCGTGATCAGCGCGCGCAGGCGCCGCCAGGAAACGAACGATCGCGCGGTCGCCGCATCTGCCTTGGCAGTATTCATGCGGCGGCCTGTGCGGATGTCTGCCGGGCTTTCTCGACAATTGCGATGAAAGCCGCCTCCATCGTGGTGACCGGGTGGTCCGAATCGCCAGCCAGGTCGCGCACTTCCTGTGGTGTGCCGATCGCGAGCGTCGTGCCTGCATCCTGAATCATGATCCGGTCGCAGTATTCAGCCTCCTCCATGAAATGCGTCGTCACTACGATCGTCGTGCCATGCTCCGCCAGCGAGCTGATGCGCCGCCAGAATTCGCGACGCGCCAGCGGATCGGCGCCGCTGGTCGGCTCATCCAGGAAGACGATCCGCGGCTCATGCAACAGGGCTGCGGCCATCGCGAGCCGTCGCTGGAAGCCACCTGGAAGCAGGCCCGTAGGCGTCGATTCGCGCGCCTTCAGTTCGAAATTCTCGAGTGCCCACTCGATTCGTTCGGCGGCGCGTGTGCCATGCAGGCCGTATGCACCGGCGAAAAAGTCGAGATTCTCACGAACACTGATGTCGCGGTACAGGGAGAATTTCTGCGCGACGTAGCCGATGTGCTGGCGAGCCTCGGCGCGAGCGCGCCGCAGATCTGCACCTGCCACAAGTAATGTCCCGCTGGTCGCCGGCAACAGCCCGCACAGCATGCGAAATGTCGTCGTCTTCCCCGCGCCGTTCGGACCCAACAGCCCGAACACTTCACCGCGCCGCACCTGAAAACTGGTGTGGTTGACCGCGATGAAGTCGCCGAACTTGCGCACGACATCGTGAGTTTCGATGACCACCTCGGAGCGATCCGCTAGTGCTTTCCCGTTGAGTTCGATGGCCGCACCCGTCGCTGGCGCTACAGTGGTTTGCTTACGGAGTAACATCATCAGACCATCTTCAAGACTGGACGTCGTGGGCTGAAAATCGACATCGGCGATCGATGCGGCGATCTCTGCCCGCATGACGGTGCGGACCTGGCCTCCCTGCGGCACGGCATCGACTACATCCTCGCGATCGATCAATCTTGCCTGCAGCCCGCGGGCAGGTTCAGCTTTCACCGACGTTGCGATGAACGAATGCCCGCTCGCCCGCGAGCGGATCGAATCGGGATCGCCATCCGCCAGTACCTTACCTTCATGCAGCAAGACAACATGTGCGCAGCGCTCAGCTTCATCCATGTAAGACGTGCTGACGACAACGGAGAGCCCCTCCCTCTCGACCAGCGCGCTCACGATCTCCCACAGCTCGCGACGTGACAGCGGATCGACGCCCACTGTCGGCTCATCCAACAACAGCAAGTCCGGCGATCGCACCAGGGTGCATGCCAGTCCGAGCTTCTGTTTCATGCCTCCGGAGAGTTTGCCGACCAGACGCTCACGAAACGGCGCCAGTGCCGTCATCTCCATCAAGCGGGGGTAACGATCCTTGCGCTGCTCGGTACTGACACCATGGAGATCGGCATAGAGATCAAGATTCTCCTGCACACTCAAGTCTTCGTAGAGACCGAATCGCTGCGGCATATAGCTGATGCGATTCTGAATTTCCTGCGGCTGCAGCGCAGCGTCCAGACCCAGCACCGTCAGCGTGCCGGTGTCGGCTCGCAGCAGGCCGGCAGCCAGTCTCAGCAATGTCGTTTTGCCCGCGCCGTCCGGACCGACCAGCGCCGTGAGCTCGCCATGCCGCGCATCGAAGGACACTTGGTCGAGCGCGATGATGATGTCCTGCTTGTCGCGCAGGAACCGCTTGGTCAGCTCATGCCCGCGAATGACGACTGAGTCGCCGGATGCATTCATTTCGCGAACTCACCGGGTTGCTGCTGATCCGCTGGTTGCTGCAGCGGCGCAGCGCGATCGATAGTGACCGTCGCCGGCATGCCGAGCCGCAGCCGGTCGTCGTTGTCCTCGACGAATACGCGCACTTCGTAGACCAGGCTGGTACGCAGTTCTTCGGTCTGTACTGTCTTGGGCGTGAACTCGGCCGTCGATGAAATGAATTTCACCGTGCCCCGGAGCGGTGAATCGGCTGCGCTATCGACGGTCACGGAGGCCGGCGTTCCGATCCGGATGTGACGCAGATCGGCTTCGGACACATAGGCACGAATCCATTTGGGATTGGTGATCGCGATGGACACGATGGGGCGCTGCGGCGTCGCCAGCTCACCGGGCTCCATCAAGCGGTTGCGGACCACACCATCGGTGGGCGAAATCAATTCCAGATCCGCGAGTTGCCGCTTCAACAACGCGAGGTCGGCCTGCGCCGCATCGAGCTGCGCTTTAGCCTGATCGATGTCTTCCCGACGCGGACCCGCCAGAGTCAGCTCCAATGCCTTGCGCACATTCTCGGCCTGCGCCTCGCTCATGCGCGCGGCGGTCGATGCGGCTTCAAGGTCCTGAGGACTGACCGCCCGCCCCTTCGATTCCTCGCTGATGCCACGCAGGCGCTCGAACTGGCTGCGCGCGTTGGCAGCTTCCGCCTGGGCGGCATTCACTGCAGCGCGCGCTTGCGCGGCTTCTTCGGGTCGGGCGCCGTTGCGCAGCTTGCGCAATGCTTCCGATTGAGCCGCGACCCGGGCTTCTGCTTGCTGTACGCGAGGCACCAACCGACCGGAGTCGAGTCGTGCGAGTACTTGTCCGGCCTTCACCTTCGTGCCTTCTTCCACCAGGACTGCCGCGATGCGTTCGGAGTCGCTGAAAGGCAGCTCCACCTGGCGCAAGTCGACATTGCCATACATCACAATCGCGCCGGAACGATCGCCCCGGCTGAAGAACCAGTACGCAGCCAGCCCAAGCAATAGCAGCCCGACGATCACGACAGGGACGATTTTCTTGTTCACTGTGAGTAACAGATCCTGAACTTGCAACTTGCCTCGATTCTATTCAAAATCAAATTTGAATTACAACTAACCTGATAGCGGCATGCGGAAATCCGAGAGCACCGGCCGGCGGCGGACCGCAAAACGCGCCGTGAAAAATCTTCCTCAGCGCGAAGATGGCGCACAGACGCGGCAGCAGCTTCTCGAGGTCGCCGGCCAGCTGTTCGCCGAACATGGCTATGCGCGCGCGACCAGCAAAGAAATCTGCGAACGCGCAGGGACCAACATCGCCGCGGTGAATTACCACTTCGGCGGCAAGGAGGGCCTGTACGCGGCCGTGCTCGAAGAAGCCCACGCACGGCTTGTGAGCATCGAACTTGTCACGACGACGACACAGGGCGATGCCGATGCGGGTGGCAAGCTCCGCATACTATTGACGCAGGTGGTTGGCGAGATCGCCAGACGCGATCGGGATACCTGGGCGTTGCGCGTCCTGAGTCGGGAGGTGATGGCGCCGACACCGATGATGGACCGGATGATCTCCAGTCAGATTCAGCCGAAATTGAAGCTGGTCGCCGGAATGATTGCCCAGGCAATCGGCGTACCTCCGAGTCATCCCGCCGTGAGCCGGTGCCTGGTGAGCATCATCGGTCCCTGCGGATTCCTGCTCATCACGAATCCGGATTGGCAGAAGCAGGTCTTTCCCTCATTTACTCTCGACCCGCAGACGCTTGTCGAACACATGGTGACCTTCGCATTGGGCGGCCTGCAGGCAGTCGCTGCGAGCGTGCAACGCTCGAACAGAAGATAGCGCAGCAGATGATGCTGCTCAGACCTGTGCAATCGCATTCGCCAATGCGATATTGACGAGTGCGGTATTGACGCAAGAGTCGTGACCAGAGCGGCGGAGTTAACGCAAGGCAGCAGCACCCATCCAGCCGCATCGAGATCAGCGGTCCCGCTTCATCCTTACGCCACACTCTCCCGCTCGCGCCGTAACATCTCGTCGCGTCGTGCGTCTTCGATCGCGAGTACGACCTGGGTGAGATCGGGTGGCGCTTCATCCTTGACGTAAATTCCAGTCAGAGCGCTGTCCGGTTTCAGCTCGCCTTTCTCGAACAACTGCCACATTTCCATCGCGAAGTTCGTATCGCACAACTCGGGAGCGAAGCGTCCGAGCGAGTCGGTAATGTTGCGAACGTCGCGATCGAGCATGGCGAAAGCATTGTTGTTGCCGGCAGCATTCACGGCTTGCGGCAGATCGATGATCACCGGTCCCTGTGCATCGATCAGCACGTTGAACTGCGAGAGATCGCCGTGGATGAGTCCGGCGCTGAGCATGCATACGATCTGGCTGATCAGGAAACGGTGATAGTCGCGCGCCACCTCGGGTGACAGCTCCACCTCGCCAAGGCGTGGAGCACAATCGCCGTCGGCGTCGCGCACCATTTCCATCAGCAGTACGCCGTTGAAGAATCCGAACGGTTGCGGCACTCGCACGCCGGCAGCGGACAATTGATACAGCGCCTCGACTTCGGCGTTCTTCCAGGCACTCTCCTGTTCCTTACGGCCATAGCGCGTGCTCTTCGCCATGGCGCGAGCCTCACGACTGCCGCGCACCTTGCGACCTTCCTGATATTGGGAGCGCTGCTGAAAGCTGCGCTGAGACATGTCCTTGTAGACCTTCGCGCAGCGCAGCTGCGCACCGCAGCGGACCACGTACACGGACGCTTCCTTGCCACTTTTGAGCTGGCGCACGACCTCGTCGATGATCGCCTCGTCCAGCAGCTCCTGGAGTCCGGCCGGCAGCCTCATGCCCGGCACAAGCGCGCATGGGCCAGCGGCCCGCAGAATACGCTCAAGGCTTCTGCAGCGGCGGTGGCGGCGTCTCTTTACGGGCAGCCTGTTCGCGCTGCTTCGCCTCGTTACGCTTCTTCTGCATGTCTTCGCGACGCTGCTTTTCCTGCTTGAAATTTGGGGGCTTGGCCAATGCACTATCCTGATGAGGGAGGGAGATACGGCAGGCTTCGAACGCCAGCCGTAGCAGTGTAATACGCCTGGGCCGTCCTGCGTGGGAAGAATCCCCTAAGGACGAATGGTGCTTACTTCCGCGAAGTCGGGTTAGCAGCGAGCGCCACAGTTGCCGCTACCAACAGGGCCTGGGGCGTGGGACTTGGGCAGGAAACGGATCGGGGCACACGCTGGCACATTCGAGTCTCCTGCCCAGGCCCCACGCCCCAGGCCCTTGCGCCAAGGCAGTCGGTTTGAGTCGAGTCGCGGGGGCAACCATTTCTAAGTCAGCGCCATCACTTCAGTCCGACAGGCTGCTCGACGTCCGCTCCTCTTGCATCAATGCCGCGCGACAAACGCATCGATGATGCGCGCCAGCACAACCATCGGTACGCCGCCGCTTTTCACGACGGCATCATTGAACTTGCGAAGGTCGAACTGGGCACCGAGCGCCTGTTGCGCCTTGTTACGCAGCCGATTGATCTCGCTATGACCCACCTTGTAACCACAGGCCTGGCCCGGCCACGCACAGTAGCGATCGACTTCGCTGCTCACTTCGGCGGCGCTCGAACCGTTGGTAGTGGCGAACCATTGAATGGCCTGCTCTCGTGTCCAGCGCCGTGCATGCAGGCCCGTATCGACAACGAGTCGGCACGCGCGAAATGCAATGGACTGCAGATATCCCAGGCGGCCCACGGGATCGTCATCGTAGACACCGAGTTCCGCGGCCAGCTGTTCGGCGTACAGCGCCCACCCTTCGGAGCAGGCATTGAACGCCAGCAGCGAGCGGAACAGCGGCATCTGAAAAGTGTACTCGCCCTGCCACACGTGGCCTGGAATGGATTCGTGATACGCAATCGTCGGCGCGTTGTACGTCGTCCAGACGCTCATCGTATGCAGATTGATCCAGAACTTGCCGGGCACTTTGCCGTCGATCGTGCCCGCACCGCCATACGCCACCGGTGCGCCGGGTTCCACTTCGGGCGACATGCGTTTGATTTCGAGCTTCCCGGGCACCAGCGTGGCAAACGCACGCGGGAGCCGCGAGCGAATGTCGCTCACGCGTTGCTTGAGGAAGGCCATGAAGCGTGCGCGGCCGTCATCATTGTCCGGAAACTGAAAGCGCTTTTGCTTGGCGAGCGCGGCCATCCGCTCGCCCACCGTGCCGTAGGTCAGACCCTGGCGCTTCAGGATCGCATCCATCTCAGCCTGCAGCTCCTGCAGTTCTGCCCGACCCCTGTCGTGAATCTGCTCCGGCGTCATGCGCGTCGTGGTCGCGGCCCTGAGCGTCCATGTGTAGTACTCCTCTCCGCGCGGAAGTTTCCAGACGCCTGCGTCGTTGGTTGCGCGCCGCCGCTGGACTTCGAGTTCGGCCATCTGCCGGTCGAGGCCGGGAATAATTTTTTCTGCCGCAATCTTCGCGGCCCTGGCAGCGTAGTTGCCGGGCATGTTCTTTGTCTGTTTTGCGAGAGAACGCACGAGCGACCCGTCCGCGACGTTGCCGCCACGCGCAATCCTGATCTGGCTGAGCGTCTTGTCGAGCAGAAAATCCGGTGCAATGACACCCTGCGCCGCCGCGGATTGCAGCCGTTCGGTCTCGCCATCCAACTGACCGGCATAGGCTTCGAGCCGCGCGAGATAGGCGTCGGCATCCTCCCGTTTCTTGATGGTGTGCAACTCGGCCATCATGTCGGGTATCTCGAGAAACGAGCCCGTATTCTGTGCGACCACATACGGTGCATTGCGCCATGACCAGCTCAGATTGAGTAGCGCCACGTCACCATACGGAAATGCAAAACCCTCAGCTGCAAATTCATGCGCCGTGCGCATCACGTCGACACCGATGCGCATCGGCTCACTCAGAGCCGAGGTATCAATAGAATTCAACCGTTCCAGCCGCTTTGCCACGCGTTGCGCGATAAACGCCTGTCCCGCCAAGGAGCGATCGGTCAGCTTCGCTTTCAAATGCGCACGTTGACCCCTGTCGATGCCTAAGGTCGTTGCGCTCTCGGGATAGTCGACCAGCAACTCTTCGGCCAACTCGGCCATCAGCTTCTCCACCGTCGCCCCGCTGTCGGCGCCGCCGGTGCCGGCAGGCAGATTGGCTGCGGCGATGACAGCGCCGGTGCCGACGACGAAATCACGGCGGCTGGTGGTCATCGATACGCTTACGGGCCGGCACCGAACGTCGATTCACTGGCCAGCAGATTCGCGAACACCGGACTGCCTGGAAAGATCAGCCTGGCGGCCTGCAACAGCTCGTTGGCGCGTTGCGGCGCAGTGGACTGGGCCTCGGTGATTCGCTGCGCGAGAATCTCGGCGAGTTGCGTGCGAATCAGCGGAAATCTCTCTCCTTCGCTCACCTCGATGTGTTCGAGTTCTGCGATCACCCTGTCAGCGGAAAATCCAATGACGAATTCGAGGGTGTGCGCCACGTGAGCCACTCTGTCGACAGATTCGCGGCGCTCCGCAATTTCCGGTGCTCGAGGATTGAACTCGGCGGCCCGCGTCAGCAACGCGGCAGCGGATTCGAACTGGCCGTTGTCGAACGCTCGATCACTAAGGCGAATGTAAGTCTCTGCCAGTGCGTTCGGTGCTTCCGCCGCCAGGAACGGATCATCCGCGGGAAGCGCACTCTGCAGCCCGCGAAGCAGTTCCAGCGCTTCCGTCAGGTCATCGGCGGCGGCGAGTGCCAGCAAGCGCTGCTGGCGCTGTTCCAGCGTCAAGACCGATTCCGTTGCGGCACTGACCGCGGGCGGCGGTAGCGGTGCAGGCGCCACGGACGTTGCAGATCCAGGTCCGGCCGCTGACTCATGGGCCATTACCGTTGCGGGTGCAGGCGCGGGGGGACTCGCTGGCCGAGATGCTTCGGGCAATGGCGTCTCCATACTTGCCGTCCGCTGCTGGGTGATTGCCGCCTCGAGCTGCTCGAATTCCGCGCCGGCAACGCCGACTTCCTTCCCTGCCGCCGCCAATGCAGCAGCGGCTGCCACATCCTTGCGGTCATAGAGTGCCTGGCGAATCTGCGCCAGGAACGCTCGATTCAACACAGTGCGATCCGGCTGCCATTGTGAGTCGATCTGCCGCAGCTTCGCCATCGTCCGCAGTGCATTCTCCGGACTCTGCGCATCGGTCAACCAGCCGCGCGTCAGCTGTTGACTCAATGCCACAACTGAAGTCGCCAGCGCTTGCCGCCGGCTCGCTGCGATATCCGCCCGCAGCGCAGCGGAGCGCGATACATCGGGCAACAGTCGATCGAGTTGATCGACATAGCGCAGCGCCTGCTCATAAGAGACATGTTCGCTCGCAGGGTCGTCGGTCATCTGGGTTGCCGACCGGATCTTGCCTTCCATATGGTCGATCAGCGCCTCACGCGCCGCGGGATCATCGAACAATGCATCACGCTGCGGCGCAGGCAGGTCAAACAGGCGCGGCAGCAATGCATCGATGGTCACGGGATCGCGACTTTGCAGTTCCGTCGTATAACGAGCCTGTGTCCAATCGTTAAGATATTCGGGAACCAGTTTCCACGACACGACGCCAAGCACGATCGCTGCGAGCGTGGCCGCCATGGCCGCACCCCTGACAGGCCGTGCAGGCGCCATCTCCGCCAGAAATGCTTCGACGGAAGGCGCGCGACTCTCCCGCGAGAACTTCAGACCATGCTGTAGTGCGCGCCAGGTGCGACGGTCCAGCCCGGGAATGGGTGCCGGTTTCAGACCGCGGCGTTCGGCAAGTTGCGATGAGACGAAATCAAACGGATGGCGACAACCGAACAGTTCGTACGCCACACAAGCAAGTCCATAGACATCGTCACGCGGATCAGGCACGTCACCGACGAGCATCTCCGGACTGGCGTAGCAGGGAGTCAGTGCACCCAGGCGGGCTGGATCGAACACGGTGTGCTCGTGATCGAGCGTGCGCCGACCAATGGCTCGTGCAATGCCGAAGTCGAGCACTTTGACTGTCCCGTCATGGGTGCGGAACGCATTCGCCGGCTTGAAGTCCGCGTGCACCAGTCCGTTCTGGTGAGCATGCGCGAGTGCCGCTCCCAGCGCCTGCACGATGCGCCGCGCTTCGGCCTGGGGCAAAGGACGACCGACCCGGCTCTTGATGAACTCGTTCAGTGAGACACCCTCGAGCAGTTCCATGACGAGAAACACCACCGGCCCATCCCGGTCGAAGTCGTACACGGTGGCGATATTCGGATGCGCCAGCGTTTGCGCTTTGCGTGCTTCGCGTTGCAGGGCGATCAAGGACTCAGGATGCCGGCGGAAATCCTCGTTGAGCACCTTCACGGCGACATAAGGGTAACGATCCTGAGCCTCTTCCTTGCGCAGATCGCGAGCGCGGAAAATCGTGCCCATACCGCCGCGCCCGATGATCTGCTCCAGTACGAAGCGCTCTTTCAATACGCTTTGCGGGCCCAGCGGTGGAGCGGCCTCGTGCTCCCCTGGGGAGGGACGGCTCAGATGACCCGAGTCAGGAACGCGTGGATTGCTGTGCGGAGATTCTGCGGGAGATTCTGCGGCAGAGGCGTTGGCAGCCCGGTGCCTGGGTTCATCCGTTCGCGAGTGTACGCGCGTGCGACGTTCCGCCCGGACTTCCAGGCTTGCATCGTCGGCTTCACGTTCATGGTCTGCCCAATGTGACCGCGCTGAAATCATCGGTTCGTTCATCGCATCCGGTTGCTGGCTTTCGGCAGCGAGGCCCGCGCTTCGGTCCAGCGCGGCGCGGCGCAACGCATCGTAACTCTTCCGGTCCAGCTTGCCTGTCTGCCAAGCCGCTTCGATCATCCTGAAACACAGCAGCGCATCTCTGTTGTCGGGCTGCTCGCGATTGAAGGCCGCCAGCGCTGCTTCCAGGCTCGTGGTCCCCGCACAAAGTTGATTGAGCGTCGCGTCAAAGATACCTTTGGGGCTACCTTTGGGGCCACTTTTTGGACCGCTCATGGGCTACCGGTACAACTTTAGCAATAGGTGGGGTATTTGAAACCGTCGCAAAGGCAGAACGCCTCACGGACAATGGATGGCGACAGCCTACCGAGCGCCCTCGACCTGTCAAGGAAAAATCCTCGTCGGTGCATCGCTACCGCAGATTAAAATTAAGCGATATTAATTACTTGCGGCACGAGGGCGGTCGTAACGCTCAGGCATTGCGGTGTCGGATATCGCCGACGCGTGGCATGGAACAACGTACCGCGCGCATCGCGTGCGACACCCACCCTGCTTACTCCGGCAGAGCGACAACATCGCCGGCTGCACCCGAATATGGCCGCCGTGCCAATCCGATGCACTCCGATCGACCTGTCGAATCGACACTTGATATCGATCTGCCTTAGTCGGAGTATCGATCGGCACTGATGACCGTGCGCGCATCGCTCAAGGTTCAAGCGGCTTATGAGGACACCCACTGCGTGGCCGGGGCGCCATTGTCCACTCGGTGCTACCTGGGATGGCGAGGGCGTCAACTTCGCGCTGTTCTCGGAACACGCGGAACGCGTCGAGCTTTGCTTGTTCGATGCGCGCGGGCGGAAGGAAGTCGCACGCATCGACGTGCGCGAACAGACGGAGCATGTCTGGCATTGCTATCTCCCGGAAGCACGGCCGGGATGGTTGTATGGATACCGCGTATACGGGCCGTACAACCCGCAGGCGGGTCATCGCTTCAATCCCAACAAGCTGCTGCTCGATCCCTACGCGAAAGCGTTTGCGGGCCGCATCAACTGGCACGACGCACACTTCGGTTATCGCCTGGGCAATGTACGCGGAGACCTGTTGCCGGACCGGCGCAACAGTGCATCGCACATGCCGAAATGCCAGGTGATCGATCCTGCCTTCTCCTGGGGAGACGATCGGCCACCCAATACGCCATGGCACGAAACCGTCATCTACGAAGCTCATGTGCGCGGTTTCACGCAGCTCAATCCGCAAGTGCCCGAGGCGCAACGCGGCAAGTACGCTGCACTCACCCACGCGTCGGTCATCGACTATCTCAAGCGTCTCGGGGTGACCGCTGTCGAGTTGATGCCGGTGCATACCGGTGTCGACGACCGCTTCCTGGTGGAGAAAGGCTTGCGTAACTACTGGGGCTACAACTCCATCGGCTACTTCGCACCGGAGTCGCAGTACGCCATGTCGCAACCCGATCGCGAATTCAAGACCATGGTGAAGACGCTGCACTCGGCGGGCATCGAAATCATTCTGGATGTGGTCTACAACCACACGGCAGAGGGCAATCACGCCGGACCGACCTTGAGTTTCCGCGGCATCGACAATGCGGCGTACTACCGGCTGATCGAAGCCGACCGTCGCTACTACATGGATTACACCGGTTGCGGCAACACGCTCAACATGCAGCATCCCCGCGTGCTGCAGTTGATCATGGACAGTCTGCGTTACTGGATTACCGAAATGCACGTCGACGGTTTCCGCTTCGATCTCGCCTCGGCACTGGCGCGTGAGTTGCACGCAGTGGATCGGTTGGGCGCTTTCTTCGACATCATTCATCAGGATCCCATCATTTCGCGCGCGAAACTGATCGCCGAACCGTGGGACCTGGGTGAAGGCGGTTATCAGGTGGGGCAGTTTCCGGGCGGCTGGACCGAATGGAACGGCAAGTATCGCGATGTGATTCGCGCCTTCTGGAAAGGCGACGGCGGTTTGATCGGCGAAGTGGCGTCGCGTCTGTCAGGCTCCAGCGACCTGTATGGACATAGCGGTCGTCGACCCTATGCCAGCATCAACTTCGTCGCGGCGCACGATGGTTTCACCCTGCGCGATCTGGTCAGCTACAACCACAAACACAACGAAGCCAACGGCGAAGACAACCGCGACGGCGACAATCACAACCTGAGCTGGAACTGCGGCGTCGAAGGCCCGACCGACGATCCGGAGATCAAAGCACTGCGCGCCCGACAAGTACGCAACTTGCTGACCACGATGTGCCTGTCGCAAGGCGTGCCCATGTTGTCGGGCGGAGATGAAGTCGGACGCACGCAGCAGGGCAACAACAACGCCTACTGCCAGGATTCGCCGCTGTCGTGGACGGATTGGACGTTGGACGAGGAACGCAGCCAGCTGTTTGACTTCGTCTGCGAGCTGACGCGCCTGCGTGCCGCGCATCCGGTATTTCGCCGCCGCAATTTTTTTCGCGGCCGCGCCACGCCGGATGGCGAAGTGCACGACATTCGCTGGCTCGATACGTCCGGTGCCGAAATGACCGAGGCGCAGTGGCACCAGGGTTTTGCGCGCTGCCTCGGCGTGTATCTGGCCGGCAACGCACTCGACGAACGCGACGCGCGCGGCCTACCGATCGTCGACAACGATTTCCTGATACTGCTTAACGCGCATCACGAGCCGCGTGTGTTCACGCTGCCGCCTTCCCCCGCCACCGCACACTGGACTTTGCGCATCGACACACACCTCGCCAGCGGTAAACCCATGCTGGAAAAAACATTGGCTCCCGGCGCAATCCTGACTCTCGAAGGCCGCTCCATGGTTGTCTTTGAAAGTCCGCCCGCCGCGGCGCTGTTCAGCGCGAGCAATGTGCCAGAGGTAGCGATCAAAGCGACCAAACGCAAGCGCAAGAGGGGAATGGACTGATCTCTGCGCTCGTGCGGTATCCACGCCGACGCATCGGCGGGATTGGCGCGTACCGCGATCACCAAGCGTACTGCGTGCGACCTGATCGATGGTAGATCGGCGACTACCGGCGCGAGCCGCGTGCTCGCACCGGGCAGCAAGTTATCCTCCGGCAGTTGCGCCCGGCTCGGTAAAGCGAAACTGTCGCCGCGTCTCTGCCTGCTGCGAGTCCATGACAGGCATCGCTCGCATCGCCTTCTCGATACTCTCTCCGACATCCTCTTTGCTGCGGCCAATTTCCTCACGAACGTCTGCGAGAAGCGCTTTCCTGTCGTCGCTGCTGATGCGTCGTGCCATGATGAGATCACTCCGTGGGCTGGTAGTGGGTTGGGGGCCAGTCGATGCTGCCGGATGTCAATGCTGCCGTGAATCTCGGTTGATGCGGATAAGACCCGTGTTGCGCTGCCCTTTTTAGATGCACGCACGGGATTTGCAGCACCATTCTCGAACGAACCCAACGCAAGAGGGCCGGCAGCGCTCGCCAAGTCATCCTTGCGTAGTCGGAGTTTCGCGATCAGCGCGAATCGAGAAGAGATCAGCCTGCGAACATGGGGGACTAGCAGCCTGTCGGACTGAAGATTGATCTACTGCGGCGGTGTCAGCTTACGTCCATTTTTCCGATCCTTCTCGTTAAATAGCCCCCATTGAATTGGACCAGGGCTATTCGCCTCCAACGAT
>JAIBJL010000344.1 GCA_020029545.1 Gammaproteobacteria bacterium | reverse complement strand
CGTGTGGCTTGATGCTGACGATTGGAACCGCCATGGCGGGCACCTGGATCTATGAGCAAGGCAAGCCCGATGCTGAGAGAGCGGATGTAGCGAAAGCGGCTTCCTTGAATACCCGCGAGGTGACGCCAGAAATGATTGCGGCGTGGAAACTGGCCGCGACTTCCTCGAATCATGAGTTTATGCGAGTGCCGCTATGAGAAGTGATTGGTGAATAGTGAGTGGTAAGAAGACACCACCTTCATCCCTCGGGGTCGGCCGGCGTTGTTCCGTACAACGCTTGGAATTCCCCACGTCCATGTGGGTCAGCCGACAGCGTTCCCGATAGCGGGCGCCACTTCCCAAATCCATGTAGGTCGGCCGGCTGCGTTCCCGACGCAGCTCGGCACTTCCTACGTCCATGTAGGTCGGCCGGCTGTTGTTCCCGACGCAGCTCGGCACTTCCTACGTCCATGTAGGTCGGCCGGCTGTTGTTCCGGACGCAGCTCGGCACTTCCTACATCCTTGCAGGTCGGTCGCAGCACGATGGGGAACTAGCCTACGCGCACGCTGCGTAATCCGGCACTCGCCGGGTTTCGCAGTGGCGCTTGGTCACGTATGTCGGTTGCCACCGACAGCGCTGCGATCTGTGCGCTCAATCACACTTAAGTCGCTGATTAGCGCCGCTGCATCACATTTCGTTCGTTGACATATTTGCACGCGGTATAGCACCCTACCGGGCGTTTGTAGGAGCGCGTCGACACAGTCGATGCGGCTCCCTCCAGGGCAAACTCACCGCAAGGTGAGGGTATAAAGCCACCGGTACGGGATGCTTCCCGACCATAACCAAAAGAGATCGTCGCGACGCATCTGATGCAGCAGTTCGAGAACCCCATGCTATGCAGCGTCGTGCGACAGCCGTCGCTACTGCGATGCCGCCGTCAGTTGCAGGTAAGTGCCCTCGTGGCGTTGGCCACCGTGCTGACGCTCTTGGCGCCGTTGCACCGGGCACTCGCGGAGCCCACCATCGGTCAGCCTGCCGCCGACTTTGCACTGCGCTCGCTGGATGACGCCAATGTGCGTTTGTCCGAGCATCGTGGCGAGGTCGTGCTGTTGAATTTCTGGGCCACCTGGTGCGGACCGTGCCGGCAGGAGATGCCGCTGCTGAACGATCTGCATGTCAAGTATCAGCGCGCCGGGCTGACATTGTTCGGCGTCAATATTGATGCGCCGGCAGCACAGGCCGCCGAGATGGTCCGGACCTTGAAGGTCACTTATCCCATTCTGATCGACGATCGCCAGAACGTCGGTCGCCTCTATGCAATCGGCAGCATGCCGTTGACGGTGCTGATCGATCGCCAGGGTGTGGTGCGGTACGTCTCGCAGGGTTTCAAGCCCGGATACGAAAAACGCTATGCCGACTGGCTGCGTGAACTGCTGAACGAGTAGCGACTAGGATTTTCGGAGTCGAGTGACCATG
The DNA here is from genome assembly GCA_020029545.1 of Gammaproteobacteria bacterium. Taxonomy (GTDB): domain Bacteria; phylum Pseudomonadota; class Gammaproteobacteria; order Steroidobacterales; family Steroidobacteraceae; genus Steroidobacter. The sequence goes on along the minus strand of JAIBJL010000344.1, from coordinate 4,117 downwards.
CTTCGTATCACGCTGATAAAGAAGTTTTGCGCGAGCTGCCGCCAGGCAGCGCTCGCGATGCTGTGCACGCTGCTGGCTGTCGGGCCCGTCAGCGCGCAGCAGACCGCGCCCCCTGCTGCACCACCCCCCGCCGCGCCGGCCCCCGCTGCACCGTTAAGCGCAGATGCTCCGAAACCCCCGGCCGCGCCTGCCGAAGAATTCAAGAGTCTCGATCAGGAAGTGCAGGCACTGAAAAAAGAAGTGCTGGATCTGAATCGCGAACTGTTCGTACTGGAAGAAGAACTGCTGTTTCCTGCCAACACCCAGGTTGCGGTGTTCGTGTCGATGGATGTCGGCGAATTTTTCGCGCTTGATTCGGTGACGCTCAAGGTCGATAACAAGGAAGTCGCCAACTACCTGTACACCGAGCGCGAAGCCCAGTCCTTGCTTAAAGGCGGCGTCCATCGCGTGTTCATCGGCAATCTGAAAGCCGGCGAGCACGAATTGCTGGCGCTGTTCTCAGGGCAAGGGCCGCATGCACGCGATTACAAGCGCGGTGCAACCGTGAAGCTCGAAAAGGGCGTAGGTGCGAAGTATGTGGAACTGAAGATCAGCGATCGCGCCGTCAAGGCACAGCCCGAATTCATCGTGAAGGAATGGGAATGAGCGCTGCAACCAATGGCGTACGCAATCGCGCATTCGAGTGATCGATAGCACGTGTTCAAGCTGACAACGACATTGGCGTTGAGCGTCGCCGCATTGCTGAGCGCAGCGATGCCTCCGGCGTATGCACGCGCCGCAACGGCGGTTGAGAAGCCGCTCGTTGGTACGCCGCAGCAAGTGAAAGACTTGCACTGGGGCGAAGTGCTGTTCTATTTCTACCAGGACGAGAATCTCGCGGCACTGACCCGCCTGGGCGCAGCACAGGATTTTCAACGGGTCACGCATCATTCGGTCGAGGCCGACCTGCTTAAAGGTGGCCTGTATCTGTCGCTGGGACAGCATCAGGAGGCCGGGCGCATTTTCAAGGCGCTGCTCAATGACAATGTGTCGCTTGATGTGCGCAATCGCGCCTGGTTCTACCTGGCGAAGATCTGGTACCAGCGCGGCTACCTGGAGGATGCGCAGATCGCGCTGAATTCGATTCGCGGTGCCTTGCCCGGCGATCTCGAACCGGAACGTCACCTGCTGGAAGCGCAGGTGCTGATGTACCTCGATCGCTATGACGAGGCGATTCGCGTGCTCGAGCGCTGGCAGCCGGTGGGTGATGGTGCCGATGTCTGGTCGGCCTACGCGCGCTTCAATATCGGCGTGGCATTGGTGCGCAAGGATCGGCTGGAGGACGCGGCGAAGCTGCTCGATGCCGTCGGTCAGCTCGATGCGTCCACGGACGAACTCGAAGCGCTGCGCGACAAGGCTAACCTGGCATTGGGGTTTGCGTGGCTAAAAGCCGGGCGCGCCGCCGAAGCCAAGACTGTGCTCCAGCGGGTGCGGCTGGCCGGACCGTTGTCGAACAAGGCATTGCTTGGTGCTGGCTGGGCGGATTCGGCGCAGAAAAACTACACGCGGGCTTTGGTCCCGTGGTTGGAACTGCGCGGTCGCAACATTCTCGATTCGGCCGTTCAGGAAGCGTACCTGGCCGTGCCGTATGCGTACGCGCAACTCGATGCGACCCAGCAGGCGGCCGAGCAGTACACCCTTGCGGTCAATGCCTTCAACGACGAATCGAAGCGCATCGACGAATCCATTGCGGCGATTCGGTCGGGACAGTGGCTGGATGCGATCATGGCCAACGACAAGGCCGAGAGGGTGGGCTGGTACTGGCAGTTGCAAAATCTGCCCGATGCCCCCGAGACCCGTTACCTGTACCACCTGCTGGCATCGAACGAATTTCAGGAAGGCCTGAAGAACTATCGCGACCTGCGGCTCATGCAGACCAGTCTCTCGGCCTGGACGCTCACGATCGAGGCGTTCAACGATATGATCGATACGCGTCGTCACGCCTTCGAGCAACGCATGCCCGCCCTGCAGCGCACGGTCGAAACTGTCGATATGGATGCCCTTGAGGCACATCGCAACGAACTGGAGTCGCGCGTCGGCGCGATCGAGCGCAATACCGATGGGGTAGGGCTCGCGACCGAACGCGAACTGGAACAGTGGCGCAAGGTCGAGCACATCGAGCAGGGGCTGCAGCGCGCGGACCCGTCCGATCCCATGGTTGTCGAAATGCGCGACAAGGTGCGACTGTTACGCGGCAGGCTGCTGTGGGATTTCAATTCCAGTTACAAGGCGAGACTGTGGAAGGAACGCAAGGAACTGCGCGAACTGGATGTCGCCTACAAGGAAGCGCGTCGTCGCCAGGTGCTGGTCGAGCGCGCCCGCGGTGAATATCCGGCGCGCACCGATGAATTCGCCAAGCGGATTGCGGGCTTGCAGCCACGCCTGACCGAGATCGATGCGCGTCTTGCCGCCGTCGCCAGCAAGCAGAACCAATATCTGGCCAGTATTGCGATCCGTGAGTTGCAAGCTCAGCAGCAGCGGCTGGCTGCGTATTCCGTACAAGCGCGCTTTGCACTCGCGTCGATTTACGATCGGGCGTCCTCGGGTAGTGGAGGAACGCAATGAGCCGGCCAGCGAACCCTCGGCTGCGAATTGCCGTAGGTGTGGCGCTGGGCGTCGCCACCCTGCTGTCCTCGTCCCTGACTTGGGCTGCGAAGAAGGCCAAGCCACCGGCCGTGACGGGCACGATCAAGGATCTGGAAGCGCGCGAGATTCATGTCGAACGCGATCCGCCGAGCGACATCAAGCCGAGCCAGGCTGCCGAGCAGTACCAGCGCTTTCTGGAGCTGCAGGCTGGCGATGAACAAATGCGTGCCGAGGCCATGCGGCGTCTGGGCGACCTGCGTCTCGAAGCCGATGAGAACCGCGCGTCCGCGGAAACGACGCTCAGCGGCCCGGAGCTGCAGGAGGCCATCAAGCTCTATGAAGGGTTACTCGCGACTTACCCGAACAACGTACGCAACGACAAGGTGCTCTATCAGTTGTCGCGCGCATACGAAGCCAATTCGCAGCCGGAAAAGGCACTCGTGGTACTCGACAAGCTGGTCAAGCAATTTCCCTCCAGCGCCTGGATCACTGAAGCGCAGTTCCGTCGCGGTGAACTGCTGTTCAGCGCCACGCGCTATCGCGAGGCTGAAGGCGCGTACGCGGCGGTGATCGCCGGCAGTGCGGACAGCGGCTTTTACGAGCAGGGTCTGTACAAGCATGGTTGGTCGCTGTTCAAGCAAGGCCGCGGCGAAGACAGCGTCGAGTCGTTTCTCAAGGTCCTCGACCGCGTGCTGGTGCGAGACGGCAAGCTGCGCGAGCGTGAATCCCTGCAGCGTCCCGAACGGGAGTTGACCGACGATGCTTTCCGCGCCATCGCGATCACTTACTACGATCTGGAGGGGGCCGAAACGCTGGACGCGGCATTGAAGCAGCGTGGCGACCCGGTCTATGCCCATTTGCTTTACGAAAGTCTCGGTAATCTCTACATCGAGAAAGAGCGCTTTCAGGATGCCGCACTCGCCTACGATGCCTATGCGAAGCGCCGGCCCGAAGATCGCTTCGCGCCGTCATTGCAGGTGCGCGCGATCGAGGCTTATCAGAAGGGCGGATTTACCCAACTGGTCCTGGAAGGCAAGCAGTCGTTCGTCGAGCGGTATGCATTCGATGCCGGTTTCTGGAAACAGCGTCCTCGCGAAGCAGCGCCCGAAGTCGTGGCTCTGCTGCAGGCGAACCAGAAAGATGTGGCCGAGTATCACCATGCGCAGGCGCAGAAGTCGAAGAAACCTGAAGAATATGCCGAAGCCGCTCGCTGGTATCGCGCCATGCTCGAGTCCTTCCCGCAGGATGCGCAGGCCGCGGCCACGCGCTATCTGCTGGGCGAAGTGTTGTTCGAATCCGGACAATACGCGGCCGCGGCGCAGGAATACGAACACACGGCTTACCAGTATCCGGCACACGCAAAGTCCTCGGACGCGGGCTATGCGGCACTGGTCGCGTATCAGAAATATGAACCGTTACTCGCCGGCGAGGCACGTGCGGGGTGGCATCGCAAGGGCATCGAAAGCGCGTTGATGTTTGCAAACAGTTTTCC
>JAIBJL010000343.1 GCA_020029545.1 Gammaproteobacteria bacterium | reverse complement strand
CGCACCGAACACCGCGGCAGCAGTACCCATCGCCGTATTGATATGCGGAATGGGTTTAACGGGACAGGCTCGATCCAGGTCGTCAATGGTGCCGGGCTGTTCAGTGCGCTGTGCATAGTCGGTGATTTGGGTACTCACTCTGCGTAGCAGGCGTATATCAACGAGAAATATTCCCGCCGCAATCAGAAGCCCTATCGAAGCTGCCATCACCAGTACATCTCGATTAAGAACAAATCCGCTATCGACACGAGCAAGGAACCGGTGAGATGCCAACATAAATGCAGACATCGTTGAAGCAAAGCATAGAGACATATAAATTCGGATGGCGTATAGCCGTTTTAGTGTAAAGGTATTTTGCTGGCGGACCCGAGACGGGCGACACCCCAGTACGCACACCCCGCCGAAGACAATTCCCATAACCGTGGAAATCGTGACACCATCCGGCACAAACTTCCCCACATCCATCGCTGCGACCACGGCGCAAAATATCGACATCACCTTGTATGCTTTCGGCATTACTCCCTGTTCAGCATTTTCTACTGATCGCCGAAATAATCCGCGGCTCCTAGGTGGCAATGCCTGATTAGTGGCTCCGTAACGCATTACGGCGTGCTGGAGTATTTAATCAGGCTATTTGCCGCATCATAGGCATTGGTCACCGCACTGGTCGTCAATGAGATAGCCGGTGCCCGGACATTCTTGTACACATACCCCCCAAATCGCTGAACCGTGTCTGCTGCGCCAAGCAATGCGCCACCCGCCTTACCCGCCAAGAACTTGGCTGTCTTACCCAACGCACCGGCGCCTTCAAGCACGGGTGCCTTCGCTGATCGAATGGTTGTCTCAAGAGCTTCAACGGCAGTTGCTCCCGCATCAGTGATGCGCGTAACGCCCGTCCTGAGCACTTCTTCAGCACTTGATGCAACGTTCAGGGCTTTGTTTGCCACTGCACTATAAGAGGATTTTACCCAAGCAATTCAGCTGCCTCTCCACTGATCGTGGTACGGGGGCTCCGAGTCGCATTGCCTGCGGAATCCACCACAAACTGGCCTTCTTGAGCCACTGTGCCGACAAACTGCCTGATACGAGTTTGCTCTGTGGTTTTTGACAAAAATTCCAAGCCTTCGAAGAAGGCCGTCGGACCGTCCTTAAGCAAGTTCCACTTGAAATCGCCATATATCTCATCGAAGGTTGAAGGCCAACAGTGGCGCCGGGTCCGAGATCGTCGACTGCGAGCGACCATAGCGTTTGCCTAGGTTCGATCGACTTGGAAATGGTGATGGACGGTACCGTGAGAGAGTTCGCGAGCGCGTCAAGCGTCTGCTGATACTTCGTCAGGAATTGCGCTTCAAGATCCCAGTCACCGAACGGATTCGACTGTTCGCCCTGCGAGGCTTGTGGCACAGCCATGATCTGCTCGGTGGGCGTACCGGTGACTTCCTTGCTCAGGCGTGTTGCATCGGCACTCGACGCTCTCGTATTCCGATCGCCTGCCACTGCACGCTCAGCCCACCGCTTGAGCCCTGTCGTGTCAACGAGATAGCGTGTCAACGAGCTAGCTGCCGATGAGGGTGCCGACCTCTTGGCCAATCGCGCTCTCCGCATAGCGCTGCCCTGTTTCCTTGTCGAACAGACTCATGGTGCCTGCGATGAGCGAATCGTTCCAAAAAAAATGACGCTCGCGATGCTTACCGAAGGTGTCACGGGCATGCGGAGGGGACACCGGCAACGTGTGCGTCAATCGCAACATGATCGGTGCGGCCGTCGACGCGCAGGAGCGCTCGGGAGTCCCGAGCGCTCCTCGCAGCGCGGCTAAATCTTTTGCTTATCCTTCTTGTGTACCCCGTTCGTGTCTTGAAGCTCGAACATGTTTTCATCGCCAATTTCCAATCGCGGCCGTCTTTTCACCGGAACCGTCTTGCCCGGCTCGATCAAGTCGATGTTCTTCAGGCTGCTCGTGGCGAGCAACGCAACCAGCTTCGAGAGCTCGGGGAAACTCGTGAGTATCTGCGGCAAATTCGCCTGCGTAGTTCCGAGTGGGGGAACGGTTTCTACCTGATGGGGTGGCCGTTGCGTGCGAGCACTGAGGCAGCGCCGCAAGTCGTCGGGATCGATGCCGAGCGCCTTGCAGCGTTCCTGGATGACTGGCGACTTCAACAACTGTGCGAGCACGCATAGGAGCGACGTGCAACACATATCGTTCTTGCCTCCGCCGTCATACGTTCCACCACCGTCGCCGCCGTCGATGGGATCGTACGGACGATCGCCGCCGACCCACACGCTGGCCGTCAGAACTTTCTCGCGTGTGAAGCGTGCGTTGCCGCTCGTTCGGCCTTCCGCATGTAAGACGAACCGATACGCTCCGGGCACGCTCGTCGTCCAATCGGCTTGATACACGTTTTGGCCGATGTGAGCGAAGGGCAACGTTGCGGTGACACCATTGGGCTGGATCACATCGGCCCAAACCGTTGCTGCTGTCGCTAGCGGTGCTCGATATTCCCAAAGTGTCGCCGTGAGATGCGCCGCGTCGCCTGGCGCGAAGCCATCCTGTCGCAGGCTCGCCTCGAGCACGAGATTGGAATACGAATGGACAGTGAGATTGTACGGCAGCGGTTTGCGTGCGAATTCTTGAACGCGTTTGATGATCTCGCGAAATTCCGGGCGGTCCTTGTGTAGCAGCTCGCGCAGCATCTCCAGGATTTCCTCCGCTGGGCGCAAGCTCAGCAACGCCTTCCACATGCCTCGATGCGACGTGCCCGCAAAGCTCGGCAACGCAGGGAGCATGAGTCGGTAGTAAGCGATATCCATTCCGATGCGATAACGCACATTCGGTTCGACGCCGGACATCGCTGGTGTGATGATCTGACCGCCCGGCGTCACGAGACGGAAGTCGATCGCAAACGGCAGCGGAGTCAGCGCCACGACGTCGATCGATACGTCGGAGTCCGCAACCTGAAAAGTGATTTCCTGCGGCTGCCCATTCCATAGCATTTGTCCCTGCGGATCGAGCACCGTCTGATTCAGAGTCGCGTCCTTGAGAATCTGAATAAAGAACTTCGCTAGAGCGAAGCGTTCATCGTTGTCGGATACGTCGCCCGTAACGAGCAGATAGCCACCACTGTTCGCCGAGATCTGATCGAGGATCGCGTCGCTCACTTGTCCAGGCAGGCCGAAGCCGATCGCGAACGTCGTCTGATTGATTGTGCCCGCGGGCAAACTCGGAATTTTCGGATCGGCATTCTCGTTACCGTCGGTAAGGACGATCATTGCCTTGTTCGGATGCGTGGCGCCGGGTCCATTAATGAGCCCGCTGCCGGCGAGAATGCCGCCGCCGATGCTGGTCGCGCCGCGCGGATCGAGTCCGGGTCCGGTCAGTGTGGTACCGAGACCCGCCGATTTTGGCGTCATCGGCAACAGCACGTCGGCCTCGTGATCGAAACGGGCGATGCCGATCTCGTCGGTCGTCTTCATAAGCTCATGGACGACGCCGACGGCACTCTTGAGCAGCTCGCTCTTCGTAAAGCCGCCGTTCGCAACGTCGGCCATGCTGCCGGATCGATCGAGTACGAGGACGACCGAGCTGTCGTTCGTCACTATGTCGTTCGCGACCAGTTCGATGTGAAATTGGCGCACGACGAAGGGATCACCGGGATTCGCTGCGTAATATCCTTCCTCGTCGACGATGCGTGCCTCGATGTCGATCGCGCTGACCTGCACGTCCGGCCCGACGCCGAGGAATCTGACCTCGATTTCCAGAATCTCGGAATCATTCGCCGGCACTGGCGTGACCGTGAAATCCGGCCCGCCGACGACGGAGAAGTTACCTGTCGGGGCGCCGGTAATACTGAAGTACACCGTGCGAGGCGTCTGCATGCGAAAGCGAATATGTTTTGCAACGGTGAGACCTTCGGGCGTCTGATTGAACGCGATCGCGGGTCCTGATTCGAGCGTGATGTCGGGAAGATCGGTGTCGTACCAAGTGATCGCCTTGTGATCGAGCAGATCGATCGGTCGATCGAGCGTGCTGCCGCCAAAGTATTCGGCGAGACTTTCCATGTGATCGCTGAGTCGTTTCAGGTGCGTGTGACCTGCCGGCAGCGTGAAGCTGTCGTCAGGCAAGTAGTGAGGCACGCTTGGATATTTCTGCATCCACACGGCCCACAGCTCGTCTTCCTTCGCATGATTTAGAAAGAAGACCGGATCGTTCGGCGAGGTCGCCGGCAACATGGAGCCACCGACCCAGACGTGTACGCGGTTGTGAACGTTCGAACCGCTTTGCGGACCGACCCAACCCTCGACGAGGTTCCTAAAACTGTCGGCTCCCGGTACATCGCGGTTGAATGGAGCGGAGTCGTACGTCGTCTCCGCGAGCGCACCCGAGATAGCGGCGGTCGTCGGTAGATCCGGTGCGCTTGCGCCGAAGTCACGCTGCAGGCGTGGATTGCCGCCAAGATTCAACGTCCAGCCGTTGGCAAACGCAAACACGCCGGTTTGCACTTCGTTATTCGCACCCGTGCCGTCGCCGCCGAGAAACTCGTCGAAAAACGGAAATCCCGGATCGCCAGCCTGCTGATCGCGCGAGAAATTCCAATACGGCAGACACAGTGACGGATCTCCGGAGACATCGCGCAGGTCGTTCTCGAACTGCCGCAGGAATTCGCGATGCCAGGGAAAGAACAGCGGCCCCTTGTGTCCAGGATGCGGTCCCGGATCGTTGCTCGGGTGGCCGGCCATCGATTGCTGGTGGACGTAGACGTAATCGTCGTAGCGGTTGGCCTGAGTGTGCGGCGGCGCGAGTTCACTCGGCGCGGCCTTCAGCGCGACGATCGCGTCGCGAAACTTAATCAGCTCGGTATTCGGTTTGTCGGCGGGCAAGGCAGCATTGAAGTCCTGAATCAACTTGCGAACGTTCTTGCGAAACTTCATGGTGATCTCCGTGTCGCTTTGTGGCGCTCAAGGCGCGGTCCGTGAGCGGATGCTCGTTAAAGCCATGCGCTGGATTGGTGTAAGCGCAATCGAAGCTATGCCTGCAATCGATTCGGGTCTATCGATCTTTCGTGCCGGATGTACGTCGGTACATCGCGATGAACTCAATGGCGCACTTCACCTGTTCCGCTTCTGGTACAACAATGTACGGCCACACAACTATCTGAGCGGGTGAACACCGGCGGAAGTGTGGAATGGAACCGATCCGTTCTCGCAGACGCCGAAACACAGCGCGCCCGCACGCTCACTGCGTCGGGGGTGCGCTACAAGCTGGCCGCTTCTGCGCATCCACGCGCTTGCGGCATAGTGATTCCCTTCATGTCGAAGACTCCGTGCCGCGACGGTGCCATGCATATCGTGCCAGGACCTCAGGACCTCAGGACCTCAGGGTTCCTTGGCGTCGCGGGCGTCAAGCAGGATTCAGCAGCCTGAAGGCGATGTCGACAGTCTCCAGTTGATCGGCATCGCTGATCAGCGGTAGCCTGCGGCCGGACAGGAAGGAACGTTCTGCGATACCCAAGTGGAGCTAGGCGGTATGAATGTCCTACCTGCCGTCTGAATCACGTCACTTGAGGGACCACCCGCATAACCCTG
>JAIBJL010000342.1 GCA_020029545.1 Gammaproteobacteria bacterium | reverse complement strand
CGCCGCGTAGGCGGCGAGCGATGCGGGAAAAGCCACGCCTTTTCCCGTCATCGCCACAGCGCGAGTGGCAGGATGCCCGAGTCGCTGTTTCATACTAGTGCTGGAGGATTCATGGCCAACCTGATTGTCACTGACTCAACTGTCAACGGTGCTGCCGAGGACACCGCCATCCGGACCGACACATCGCTGCGCGACTGGTTGTCGGGTCAATGGGCAGTATTGTTCTCGCATCCCGAGCACTTCGCGCCGCATCCGAGCACACCGGCTGGCTTCGTCACCGTACTGGCGGATGATTTTTCGGCGTGCGGCGTCAAGCCGATTGCCATCGTCAACCATCCCGATGCGGCTGCCAGCTGGCTCGATTTTGCCGGTGCCGATCGCGCGGTTATTTCGCTCGCCGATAGCGATCGCAGCGCGTCGGTGGTCGATCTGCCGGAACGCGCGCTGGCTCAGACGATCGCGCGCATGACCACCCCATTCGTCATCATTATCGATGCCATTGCACGCTGCCGCTCGACCATCACTTACCGGCCGCAAAGCGGCGCCGGCAGGCGAACGGTCGAAGATGTGCTGCGGATGGTGCAGATACTGCGCGATGGTGCCCGACTTACGCCGGCATCCACGCGCTTGGCGGCAGGCTGAGACGGCAGCTACTCGTAGTCGTCGTCGGTTTTTCGTTTGCCCTTGAACCATTGTCCGATCCTGCCGAGCGCCGAGGGCTTCGGTGCGGGTGCGGGTGCGGGTGCGGGTGCGGATGCGGGTGCAACCGGTCGGCGTGGCGCAGGTGGGCGAGCCACCTTGGGCGCAACCTCGCCAGCGACGGCCTCTGCATTCACTTTGCCAGCCAAGGCTCGTGCAGTGTTGTACGGGTCGACAGTAGCTGACGGCCGCGTGGAATTGTCGTAGGGATTGAACCCACCCCCAGGTAGCGGCGTTCCGGGCTTGGCCATCGTCTCGCCTAACCCCGGCGGCTGCTTGTGAATGGCGCTTTCAGCAATGGACAGATCGCCCAGATCGAGCTTCTTCAGCTTCTGGGTGGTCACGTCGCGGCTGTACACACCGGTTTCGAGCTGCCATTCCCAAATGGGATTGTTGCGCGAATCGAATGCAACGCGACCCGAGCGTTTCTCCGGGCGCGCATCGGCCGGCGGCGCCTCGGCCGGTTCTGCTGCCCGATCTTTATCTTTGCTATCGCTCATCCACGAAACTGCCCGTTACTACAACTAGCAAGCTCATCGCTGGATTCTCGACCTGCCACTGTCACAAATCAACCGCCGCCCCCCGCCATATCGGCATCGGCCAGAACTACCGAAGGTTGCGGTGGTATGCGCACAGCGCCAGACTGCCGCGGTTCGAGCTGACTCATGATCGGAGGTCATCGCCCGTTGAATCCACGCCGCCGTCCACAGCACTCCAGCACCGAACTGTCGCGCGGCTTTCTCGGCGTTTTCGGCTATAGCCGCCGCGCGCTGGAACTGGTCTGGACCACGAGTCATCTGCTGAGTGTGAGCTTTGCCTTGCTGACGCTGACCGCCGGCGCACTGCCAGCCGCCGTGGCTTACGTGGGCTCGTTGATCGTCGATGCCGTCGTCGCGGCCATGCAGACCGGTGCAGCCGAACGACCTGCGTTGACCGAACATGCTTTGATGCTGGTCGTCGGTGAAGGTCTGCTGGTCGCAGCACTCGCCGGTACTCAGCGCGGCATCGCGCTGTGCCAGTCGCTGTTGCGCGCGCAACTCGGACAGCGCGTCAATGTCATGATCCTGGAAAAGGCGCTGACGCTGGATCTGGCACATTTCGAGAACTCGGATTTCTACGACAAGCTCACGCGGGCGCGCCGTGAAGCATCGAGCCGACCGCTGTCGCTGGTGATGCGCACCTTCGGCCTGGCGCAGAACGCGATCTCGCTGATCAGTTACGCCACCCTGCTGGTGAAGTTCTCGCCGTGGGCAGTAGCCGTGCTCATTGTCGCCGGCCTGCCCGCCTTTCTCGCGGAAGCGAAGTTTTCCGGCGATGCTTTTCGCCTGTTCCTGTGGCGCTCGCCCGAGACGCGCATGCAGCTGTATCTGGAAACGGTGCTGGCACGCGAGGATCACGTCAAGGAGGTCAAGCTGTTCGGCCTCGGACCCCTGTTCCTGGAGCGCTATCGCGCCATTTTCCGCAAGCTCTACAAAGAAGATCGCGATCTCACCCTGCGGCGCGACACCTGGGGATTTTTTCTCGGCCTGATCGGCACCGCGACGCTGTACAGCGCTTATGCCTGGATTGCGCTCGCCGCCATCGCCGCTCGCATCACGCTCGGCCAGATGACCATGTACCTGATGCTGTTTCGCCAAGGTCAAGCAGCCGTGTCGGCGATCCTGTCCGCGGTCGGCGGCATGTACGAAGACAACCTGTATCTATCGACGCTGTACGCCTATCTGGAAACACCGGTGGCCACCCGCAGCGGCACAGTCGTCCGCGGCCCGCAACCGGACGATGGCATTCGCTTCGAACAGGTCAGCTTTGCGTATCCCGACGCCGAGCGTCCCACGCTGGTCGACATCGATCTGCATATCCGGCCCGGCGAATCGCTGGCGCTTGTCGGTGAGAATGGCTCGGGCAAGACCACGCTCATCAAACTGCTCACCCGCCTGTACGAGCCGACCAGCGGTCGCATCCTGCTCGACGGCCAGGACCTGCGGGAATGGGATCAGGCGGCACTGCGCGACCGGATCGGTGTCATCTTCCAGGATTTCACGCGTTACCAGCTCATGCTCGGAGAGAACATCGGCGCTGGCGACGTACAGCACTTCGCAGACGAAATGCGCTGGCACGAGGCCGGCGAGAAGGGCATGGTCGCCCCCCTGGTGGAGACGCTGTCGAAGGGCTACCGGACCCCGTTGGGCAAGTGGTTCAACGACGGGCGCGAGCTCTCCGGCGGCCAATGGCAGAAGGTTGCCCTGTCACGTGCATTCATGCGATCGCGCGCCGACATCCTGGTGCTCGATGAACCGACGGCGGCCATGGATGCCGGGGCGGAAGCGATGATCTACGAACACTTCCGCGCGCTCACGCAGGGACGCATCGCGATCCTGATTTCGCACCGCTTCTCCACGGTGCGCATGGCCGATCAGATCGTCGTGCTGCAAAACGGCAGCATCATCGAGCGCGGCAGTCACGAAGCGCTGATGCAGTTGAACGGTCACTATGCGCATCTATTTTCGCTGCAGGCGAAAGGATATCGGTGAGACAGGCACAAGGCGGCCGGCTCCGCGAGCGCCACGCGCGAGCCAGACCCGGCGCGACCTCACTTCTACCGTTCGCCCGACCGGCTGCGTTCCCCGTCGCCACTGCGATCGGCACGATCGCCGCCACCGCGGCTGAAACCGGACCCGTGCTTCTCACTGCGACCTGAACTCTGCTCGTTGCCGCGCCCGGATTGCTGCGGCGCTTGCTGTGTATGGATCGATTCACGGGCCGGAGCAGTTTGAATTCTTTCCTGTCGAGCCTCGCGCTGCGGTTCGAAACGCGCCGCAGGACGGCTTTCGCTGCGTGCGCGCGGCTCGAAGGTCGCGGACGAATCGCCACGCTGCGAACGCCACGAGCTGCGCGGTGCCTCTTCGACCATCGCCGGTGCCGTAGTCTCGCGGCGCTCACGCGACGTTCCGCGATCCTGCGATCTCCAGCTGGGCGAGAACCCCTGACGGAAGGGTTGCTTGTCGCTGCGATTTTCCGGCGCAGCCGAGGGCGGTTCACCTGCGCTCGAAGGCTGCTGAATACTGAAACCGCGCGATTGCCCCGCGTCGTGGCGGTCGCTGTTCGATGACTCCTCATTACGACGATCGCCGGCACGCCAAGCGTTGTTCTTCGTCGCAGAAGTCATGTCGACGGCGCGGCCAAAGGTATTGCCCTGACGCTGGCCGTCACGATCCCGCGGCACCGTAGACAATTGCGATCGGGTGACCGGACGTCCGCCATTGGACTCGATAGCGCGCCGCTCCGTATCGAAAGGGACCCGACCCGCGTAGCCGCCGCCATCACTGTCGCGACTCCGCGTGGGCCAGTGTCGATCTGCGCGTGCGAAGCGGGCGTTGATATCCCGCGCAGGCGTGGCGCGATTGCCGGCATAGATGCTGTCCGAACGCGGCGCAATCGCCGGCGGACGAGCGTCCACGCGCCAGTTGTGCAAATCGCGGTCGCGCACCGGTGCGAATCGATTGCCGATCGGGCGACCGTCAGCGAATGAATCCCGCGATATCACGGTAACGGCGTCGCCATAATGGCGATAGCGGTAGTCGAGCCGCTCGCGCCGACCGCGATACGCATCGTTGATGTACACATTGTTGACGATGACGGTGTTGCTCACATTGACGTTGTTAATGTACCGACGCGAATGCCAGTAACCCGGCACATACACCTCACGTGGGCCGAGCGGAAACCAGCCGACACCACTACCGATGCCAATGGAAACGCTCACACCGGGACTGCCAACCCAACCGACGAGCGCCGGCGCATAGACAGGACGTACATGTCGCGGACCAGGCACCCAGCACCAGCGACTGCGATGGCTGAGATAAGCCCAGCGTCCGTAGTGAAACGGAGCGAAGCCCCAGCGGGAGTTGTCGATCCAGGTCCAGCCCCACGGCGACACCCAAGCCCAGCGACCGTCGCGATACGGTGCCCAGCCCGCGTACACATGACGCGGCGCCCAGACATAGCCGTATTCAGGCTCGCTGATCCAGTCGCCGTCGTCGTCCAGGTCTTCATAGCCGATCACATCGCGCGATACATATTTGGCAGATGCCGAGTTCTCCTCGCGTCGATCGCGATCGTTTGCCCAGCTTTCGAATGCAGTCCGTGAACCCAGGCGCGTGATGTCGGCGCTCAATTCATGGTCACCCTTGAACACGCCTGCTTCGTCGGCGCGCACGACGAATGAGTCCTTTTCGCCAGTCACCGCCGCTTCGCCGCTGCGTGCCTTGACGATGGTCTGATCGCCCGCCTCGTTGACTTCAAGGTGGTATTCGCCGGGGTGCAACAACGCCACGGTGGAATTAGGCGTTTCGACAATGATGGTTTCGCTGTCGAGCTTGCGCCGCACGCGCACTGTCGCGGCGCCGTCGGTGAGCTTCATGCGTAACACGTTGTCGTCGAGTTCGGCGAAAGAGAATCCCGAATTCTGATCGAGATGAATCGATACGGAGCCTACCTGCAACTCGGCACGGGCGTCCTTGTCTATCCATAACCGGTCACCAGTCGTCAGCGGACGGTTGAGCACGGCGTCGGCAAATTCATCCGTGCCAGCCGGCGCGAACGACACCTCACCCTGCAGCAGGCTGAGACGGGCGACCCGACCGGGCGCGTCCTCGTCTTCCGCCATGGCGAATATCGGTAAGATAGCCAACGCGATGAGGAATAGGAGTTTGCGCATGGGGCACCGGAATAACGATTGGGCTCATCTTCCGTTCCGGAGGGTGAACTCAAAGTGAACGGCCGTGACGGAGAGAACGGGCTGCTACACTGGGTACCCGTTTTTGTGAAAAATCGTCGAGAAAAAACCCGCCGCATACCCATGCCACCTGAACGGACCTGTCGCCTGCCGGTGTTCGCCGCC
>JAIBJL010000341.1 GCA_020029545.1 Gammaproteobacteria bacterium | reverse complement strand
GAGTGGCCGTCGACGCCTGCCTGTATGTGGCCGACGTCACCATCAGCTTGTGCATATGCCTGATGTCCCAGCCCGAGCGCTGGAATTCCACCGCGAGATAGTCGAGCAGCTGCGGATGGGTTGGATTCGAGCCCTGACTGCCGAAGTCCTCCACTGTATCGACGATGCCGACGCCGAAATGCCCCTGCCACAAGCGATTGACGAACACACGGGCGGTCAGAGGGTTCTTCTCGTCGAACAGCCACTCCGTCAGGCCCAGGCGGTTCTTCGGCAAGCTGCGCTTCCAGTGGAAGACCCGCTCCAGACCCTGGGCCTCAACTTCCTCATCTTTCCTCGGCACATTGTAAAGGCCGTTCTGCAGCACATAGGTTTTGCGCGGCACGAGGCGGTCGGCGAGCACCATCAGCTGGTAGATCGGAATCTCGACTTTCTGTTCGGCCAGACGCGCCTTGGTCAGTTCGGCTCGGGCGGCGATCACCTTCGGATCGCGGGCTGCCAGGATCTCAACCACGTCGGCCTCGACCGTGCGCGCCTTGGCCTGGGCTGCCATGGCCGGGTCATGATTGGCGACCACTTCGATCGGTGTGAGTGCGCGGGTGAATACCTTTACCTCATCGATCGCACTGTCTTTCATTTCCTCCAGGCCGCTCTGCTTACCCCAGGAAAACCCGTTGTTAGTGCCACCAACCAAGCTGCCCGTGCCTCCGGTCGGCCACTGGGGCATGGTGGTGCGAGTCAGGTGGTCAGCTTCGATGGTGGTCGCGAGCGGACTGCCGTTGACATACAGCTTGAGCCCCGCGGCCTTCGAGCTGCCGTCATAGGTCGCGGTGACATGAACCCACGTCTGCGTAGGCAGCGCGTCCGGGGCGACGATTGCGATAGCGTTGTAAGGCTGGGAATGCACCAGCCGGAATCGCAGATGGTTGTCGACCAGTTGCAACTCGTAGCCCGTGCCTTCCTTGACGTTGCTCGTCGAACGGTTGTGAAGGATGTTCACCTCATCGTAGGGTTTGTCCTTCCTGAGCTTCACCCAAACGTCGAGCGTGAAGGGGTCGGTCCGCTCGAAGAAGCCGACGCCCGGGTAGGCCATGCCCACCGACTCGTTCATCAGCATCGCCTTGCCCTTCGCACCGGGCACAAAGACGGCGTTGTGGACGGCGCCAGGCTTGCCGTCGGTGACACCCGAAGGGGTCCAGAAAAGCTTTTCCTCTCCAAGGTCACTGGGCAGGGATGGCGGTCCAAAGGGATTGAAAAGCCCAGCCAATTCCGGGGGCGGCGCAAAATTCATCATCTGCTTCATCTGCGCCTTACGGAGGTCCACACCGGCCAGGCGCGGCAGGCCGGGGTCCGGCCGACCGAAGTACACCGTGCCGAACGGCGAAGGCATAGCCCCGAGGCCACCACCCTCGCCCAGAGGAATGCCTTCGAGGTTGGGGGGCGGTGGCAATTTGCCTTTGGGAGGGAACCCTCCGGGGAATCCCCCGGGAGGGCCGAAACCAGCACCTGGGGTCTTCGATCGGGCTGCGACAGGGACGCCATCAAAGCCGCGGGTGAGATCGGTGAAGGGTGCCTTATAGGTCGCGTCGAGAGGGTAGTACGCGCTGAGGTCTCGCGCCGAAGCAGATCGCAGGAAGTCCGCGCGCGTCGCCGCGGCCGCCATCTTCTTGGCGTCTGGCCGGATTGCCACACGCGCCTTGTCGAGGGCAGTTCGCCACTCGGCCTCTTTGGCCGCCGTGACCTTCTGTGCGTCAGCCAGGGCCTTGGCCTGAAGTGGCGAAGGCCAAGCCAGAGTAGGACCTTGGGGTGTACCGTAACCACCCGGCTGCGCGATCCCACGTTCATCCACTTGGTTGAAGAAGGCGTAGAGCGAATAGAAATCCTTCTGGCTGATCACATCGTACTTATGATCGTGGCACTTGGCGCAGCCGACCGTCAGCCCCAGGAATGCCTTGCCCACCAGTTCGGTTCGTTCCAGCCCGTACTCGACCCGATACTCCTCATCGATGATGCCCATCTCGTTGGAGCGCTTGCCCATGCGGGCGAACGAGGTGGCGAGGATCTGCTCCGGCGTCGGATTCGGCAGTTTGTCGCCCGCAAGCTGCCAGGTCACGAACTGGTCATACGGCATGTTGCGCTGGAAGGCCGAGACCACCCAGTCGCGATAGGGGAATTGGATCCGCTGGAGATTGTCGAACTGAAACCCGTCGCTGTCCGCATAGCGCGCCACATCCATCCAGACGGTCGCTTGGCGCTCGGCATAATGGCGTGAGGCCAGCAGCCGATCGACCAGCTTGCCGTAGGCGTCAGGGTCCTTGTCTGCGATAAAAGCATCTACCTGCTCAAGTGTCGGCGGCAGACCGGTCAGGTCGAGGGTAACCCGGTTGATGAGCGTCTCCCGGTCCGCCTCGCGCGACGGCTCCAGCCCTTCCGTGGCCAGCTTGGCGAAAACATAGCGGTCGATCGGGCTGGCTGCCCGGTCGTCCCAGGGGCTCGAGTCCGGACGGACCACCTTGGGCGGGATATAGGCCCAATGCTGCTTGTATTCGGCTCCCTGCTCGATCCAACGGGTCAGGATGGCAATGTCGCGCTTCGACAGAATCTTGTGGGTCGATGCCAGCGGCATCCGCTCCTCGGGGTCGGCCGAGATGATCCGACGGATCATCTCCGAAGCGTCGGGATTGCCGCGCACGATCGCACGTTTGTTGTTGTTGTCCGGTAGCCGGCCGTAGGCGGCCTTGTCGATATCGAGTCGCAACCCCGCCTTCTGCTGGGAGTTGCCGTGGCAGGAAAAGCAGTTCTGCGACAGGATCGGGCGGACGTCCCAATTATAGTCGGGCCGATCCGGAATCCCTTCAGACGAAGCAAGCTGGCGCGTGCCTGTTCCTTCCGACGTGCATGCCGCCAAGACGACCATGGCCACAGTGGCGACGCAGGTCGCAGCATAGGAAACAAGTCGCAACATAAGAATATGAAGATTTGAGTCTTGGTTGTTTCATAACATCCCATGTCAGCGATGCGCCAACGGTTGCCCATTAGCGACAGCACAGTATGCCGGGCAATTCGCTCTGGACAATCAGGGCTAGCGCAAAACATTATTGATGAATAGGGATAATTGAATGATACTTACTGGATGAGCTTATGGGCAGGCATCGACGAGTTTGTGGCAATCGCTCAGACGCTCAGCTTCACTCAGGCCGCCAGTAACTTGGGCTGTTCGACCTCGCAACTCAGCCGCGAGATCGCTCAGCTGGAAGACCGCCTCGGGCAGCGACTTTTCTACCGAACGACCCGGCACGTCAGCCTCACTGAGGCAGGCGACCGCTTCCTTGTGCGTTGCCGGCGACTGCAGGAGGAGCGCGACGAGGCGCTCGCGGCCATGCTCGACGACAGCGACGAGCTGCGGGGCCACCTTCGAATGACATGCGCTGTCGCCTACGGCGAGCGCTTCGTCGTGCCCATCGTGAGCCAGATAATGAGTGAGAACCCGCAGCTGAGCGTCGAAATCATACTCACGGACGAGGTACTTGATCTCGTGGAGAGGGGAATCGATCTCGCGATCCGTTTTGGGAAGCTGCGCGATTCCGGGTTGGTCGCCATTCGTCTCGCCTCTCGCACCCGCCTGCTGTGCGCTGCGCCGAGCTACCTCGATCGGAACGGCACCCCCACCAACCTGGAGGACCTGGTTCATCACGTCTGCCTGCGGGGGACGGTGGAGATCTGGCCCTTCAGCCACGACGGCAAGCCCCATGGCCATCGGGCGCAGGGCCGGTTCCGCTGCAACAGCGGCTACGCCGTGCTGGACGCGGCTCTCAGTGGTCTGGGCCTGTGCCAACTACCCGACTTCTACGTTCACCCGCATCTGGCGCGCGGTGAACTGGTGGAGGTCCTCGCGGAGTATCGCCCGCAGGACGAGGGTGTCTGGGCGGTCTATCCCCACCGCCGGCATTTGCCTGCAAAGGTGAAGGCACTGGTGGACAGGCTGCATGTCCTCGGCTCCGGTACCACCAGCTGAACCTGCCGCAGACTTACCTTCTGCGAGAGAGATTGACGCGCTTCTTGTAGACGTCGTGCTGCTTGTCATCGTCAACACTCCTGCAAGCACTTTTTTCCACCATTCCCACAAGCGGTTGCGCATGTCTGAACCATCAACGTTGGGACAGGCCTGCTTTAGCTGGTGTATTAACCGGCAGGACTCACCCGCCAGACACATGGCATCGTGATGGCATAGGCCCACCGCCGCCCGTGATCCCGGCACTTGTCCCCCGGTCGAAAGTCAGCATGGAAAGGCGTTAGCTGCTGCGTGGTTTGCTGGTTTCCCTCAGGCCAATTGCCTGCATCACCATTGTCGCGATACGGGCACAGCCGATAGGTTGTCGCATATGTCATAGGCACACTGAGGTCGTCTACAAGGGCATACCCGTCGAAAGACGGCGACGCAAAGCCTCCGGTCCTCCGGCTTCAAATGAAGTCACGGATAGCGGGGTTGCCGCTGGAGCTTCGTGAACAAACGAGCTTCGGCGTGAAGTGAGCAGGTCAGATCACGCGCACAGCGCACCTTCGATTTGCATTTGCAGAACTTTCCTTGAAAGACGGGCGCCCAGGGCTACACGCCACTCGGGCTTCGTTGGTCAGTTCGCAACTGTCGGGTGCGCACCGTGAATTTCTACATCAGTACATATCGTTCGTTCGCGAATCACATCGCATTACCCTTCGTCCACACATCTTGGTGGCGACGTGCCTTGCTTATCGTTGCGGCGACACTGCCGCTTGCCGCTCATGCAGAAATTGATCTCGCAGTTGTGGCAACGAGTGGCGCCGTTGACGGGCAGTCCGTCGCGGACAGCGCAGCGCGCGGCAATACCGAAAAGTACGCCAAACCACTACCAGGCGATCTGGTTCGTTTCTGCCCCAACGCAAGCTGCGACTGGGGTCCGACAATGGTGTGGCGCAAGTTCGGTTCACTTGGCCCCACGGACAAGATCGACGTCTGCCTGACAGATATTCCAGCGGGCACTGTTGTGCCGCGGCCATGGAGCAGCGCGAGCGACCCGTGCAAGTCCTGGGCGGCAGTCGCCAAATCTGTTGCCTATCCCGAGGTGAAGCTCGCAGTTGTGGCAACGAGTGGTGCCGTTGACGGGCAGTCCGTCGCGGACAGCGCAGCGCGCGGCAATACCGAAAAGTACGCCAAGCCACTGCCAGGCGATCTGGTTCGTTTCTGCCCAAACGCCAGCTGCGACTGGAGTCCGACAATGGTGTGGCGCAAGTTCGGTTCCCTTGGCCCCACGGACAAGATCGACGTCTGCCTGACAGCTATCCCAGAGGGCACTGTGGTGCCGCGGCCATGGACCAGCGCGAGCGACCCATGCAAGTCCTGGGCGGCAGTCGCCAAATCCGAGCTACTGGTGGGCTATGGACAGAATTCAGCACCTAGCATCAGCGGTGTGCCGGCGACCTCAGTCATCGCCAAGCAGTCGTATACTTTCCAGCCATCAGCGACGGACGTGAATGGCGATGCATTGACCTTCAGCATTGCAAACCGGCCATCGTGGGCAGCTTTCAATGCCGCTACCGGTCAGCTGAAAGGCACACCCGATACTGCGAA
>JAIBJL010000340.1 GCA_020029545.1 Gammaproteobacteria bacterium | reverse complement strand
CTCCTCCGCGACGTATGCCTGAGCTGCGCCGCGAGCGAGATAGGGAACAAGGAACAAACCTGCGAGCGTGTAGGAGAGTATCAATGCGATAGTGATGCTCAGCGCAAGCAGGTGCATGCGAAGAAAGACGTTCAGAAGCCGCACTTTACTGCGCACGCCGCCCGGTTGTTCGGACCCGATACCGGCGGACGCCGCAAGGCGGCGCGACGTGTCAACCGGCATGATGGCATCGACTCGGGCCGATGAGATCTGCTGGCAGAGCCAGCAATGCAGTGCGCCTGCGCATAAAGCCCTCGATGTGTCGACACTGGGCTCGGCGCGAACGTTGCAGCGGACGGCTGGGTTCCGAGCCCCGCGCGGGACGTTCATTCTCCCATGGATTGCCAAATCGTGCCGGAGTCCACAGATCGCGATCAGTTAAACACCTACTGTAAACAGACCACTCGAAAATGCGTCCGAGGGTGCGGGTCGCGAAGCTGAGTACGAACGGGATGCCGAACGCGATTGAGCTGGTGGCGGACAAGGACGGGGAGCAGGTCGAGTTTCCGTTTGGCGTGGCGGTTGCTGGACGTTGAAGGGGCGGATTTCTATTCGAGGCGGACGTCTGAAGTGGTCAGTCCACCAATCACACAACGAGGACTCAGCTCAGCGATGAAAACACATGCGCTTGCTGCGAGCCGGGGAATGCGCTCGCTGATCATGCTCATCGCAGCGCTCGTCCTGAGCGCTTGCCAACGGCCGTCTCCAATGTGGGGAATCGAGCATCCCGATTGGTTCGAGACGACCGCGGCGCCGTCGGTTCAGGATGAAGCGGAGGTCGATGCGTTATGGCAGTCGGCGCCGCGTTGTTGTGGGGCGGATGTCGTCGCGAACAACAGGATTTTTTACAAGGCGTGCGCACGCGCCATCGAGCGCCAGTCCGAAGACGAATACCTGGTCGTGAAGTGTCTGTGGCTGATGCAGAATGCACTGGACGGACATCAGAGTGCGCGCTTGAAGGAGCTGATCATGGATCGCTACTTCACTCACAAGGACTCGTTGAGAAATTGCGCGAACTGCGCACCCGGCGACACGGTGTCGCGTATCGCAACGGAACTCGCCAGTTACTATGCCGCCGTAGGCCGACTTGCGGACGCCATATCCCTGCTGGAACGCGCTATTGACGGGCGAAGCATCGATACAAGTCCATGGGTGCGCATCGAAAGCAACACTCAGCTCTGCAAGCTTTACCTGCGCGCCGAGCGAACCGCCGCACAGCGACAGCGCATCAACAACGCTCAGGCGGAATTTCTTGCGATGCGAGCTGACCCGACGATCGCTACTCGCTATGGTGAATTTGAACAGGTTTGTCGAATCATTGCCGACGATGAGGCGGGCCAGCAGATCGAGCGAAGCCTGACACAACCTCGCTGACTGTCATCTGCAATGTGAAATTGCAGGGCACCGCCGAAGCGGCAGCTTCGGTTTCCATGTGTTTTTTTCAACGAGCCTCGCGGGAGATTTCCGCCGTCGCTTGAGTCAGTGTTTCCTGCGGCGCGTTGAAGAACGTCGCACGCAGTTTGCCGGTGGCGTCGAGCAGATAGACCTGTGATGTGTGATCGACGCGGTAGGCACCGGATTGGTCGGGCGGGTCCTTGAAGAAGACGGCCGAAAACTGCGCTGCGATGTCGCGCACTTGCTGCGGCGGTCCGGTCAGGCCGATGAAGGCCTTCGAGATGGGTTGCAGATAGCTTTTCAGCACTGCCGGCGTATCGCGTGTGCCGTCGATGCTGATCATTACGACCTTGGCGCGCAGTATGTTCGGGTCCTTGCTGTTCATCAGCAGTTGCAATTGATGCAAGGTAGTCGGGCACACGTCGGGACAGTGCGCGAAACCAAAAAAAATCAATACCGGTGCGCCGCGGAAGCTGCTGAGCTTGCGCAGCTTGCCGAATTGATCGGTGAGTTCGAAGTCGATGATGGCGCGGCCGGCAACGCGTTGCACGCGCTCCATTTTCGCCGCGTCGGCTACGAATGCAAGCAGCATCAGCAGGCTGCTTGCCAGGCATTTGACCCTCGAATCCATGTGCCTATGTCAGTTCTGGTAGCGCACGCCGAGTGCCGGCACGGTTGCCTCGCCCCGGGTGAGCAGCGCGGTGAGGTCGAACGCTGCGACGGTGCGGTCCATGAAGGTGTTGACGAATAGCGTGTTGCCGTCGGCAGATAGGGCCAGGCCGTGCGGCTCGCCGCCGACGTTGAAGCGAAACATTTCCCAGCGGCCGTGCGCATCGACCACCGCCACTTCACGGCTGGTCTGGAGTGCGACGAACAGATAGACGCCGTGCCGGTCGAACGCCGCAGCGCTCGCCAGACTGGAATGGTCGTGAACCAGTCGAGAGGCAAAATCCTCGGTCAGGGAACTCATGTCGATGCGTGAACTGATGGCACGCGCCGTGTTCAGGAAATTGAAGTTGTCCTGCCTCGATGGCACCCAGGCCTGCGTGCCGTCCGGGGAGATCACCGTGGC
This sequence comes from Gammaproteobacteria bacterium, assembly GCA_020029545.1. Classification (GTDB taxonomy): domain Bacteria; phylum Pseudomonadota; class Gammaproteobacteria; order Steroidobacterales; family Steroidobacteraceae; genus Steroidobacter. The sequence continues at coordinate 3,098 of JAIBJL010000340.1, read as the reverse complement.
ACCGAGATAATTCGGTATGCCGCGGCCCGGGTTTCTGAAATCGGGCTTGTCGCTGCCGCGAAGCACGATGGTTCGTACGATGTTGAGCATGTCCGCGCCGAGTACGACAACTTCACCGCCCCCCCACGCGCCGTTGGGGATGAACGCAGCTTGCCACGCGCTTTCTCCGAACAGCGGCATGGTGGTGAAGCGCGACACATACACCAACTTGCCGTCGGCACTGACCGCGATGTGCCGCGGATTTTGACCTACGCTGGCCGTGTGCGTGCGTGCATAGGTGCTGGTGTCGATCCTCGTCAATTGACCGGTCGCTGCCAGCGCGACAAACGCGGCGGCGCCTGTGGGCGCGAACGCCACGCCGAAGGGCTGTGAATCCCGCGGCATAGCGAGGGTGCGCCTGATCGAGTAGCTCGTCTGGTCGATGACGCTGATCGAGGCATCGAGCTTGTTGGTCACCCACACTTCGCCGTTCGGCGCGACAGCGATCGAGCGCGGCGCCGAGCCCACGGTGATTTTCTGCAGCCTGACGCGCGTCGCACCATCAAACACGCTGACGGTGTCGTCGTCTTGGTTGACGACCCACACCCGGCCGCCTTGCGCTGCCGTCTCCACCGCGATGTTGGATGAAATCGCCGGCGCCAGTGCCGTCAGCGGCAGGTGCACCGTCTGCACTACTGTTTCGGATTGTTCGATGCCACGATCGTCGACGGTGCTCACGGTCACGTAGTGAATGCCGGGCGTATTGAAGGTGTGCGTGACTTCGGTGTTCGTCGACCATCGCGTCGTGCCCGTGCCGTCATCGAAGAACCAACGATAACGTGTGTTGATGCCGTTGCTGCTCCTTGCCGTGAACGTCACCGTTGTGCCCACCAGCGCAGGCGCCGGTTGCAGTGGTTCGATCGTCAGTGGCGCGCCGTCGGCGATGGTCCACACGAAGTTGGCAGTCGCCGCATTCACACCGTCGCTCGCCGTGACCACGACCTGATAGTGACCGACGGCGGTCGGCGTACCGGAAATACGTCCTGTCAGCGCATCGAGCGTCAGGCCGGCGGGCAGTCCGCTCGCGCCGTAACCGAGCACGTCGCCATTGGGGTCGGTCGCTGCGAGCTGCAATGCCACCGGGAAGCCCACGGTGTTGGCTTGATTCGCCGGAGTCGTCAGCACCGGCACGGTCTGCGGATTCAGATTCGTCGCCACATTGACGCGGACGATCTTGCCTGTCGAAGGCACGCCGGCGTGGTCGATCACGAATACCAGGTAGTAACCGGGAGGCGCTTCGGTGGCGCGTGCGGGCGCTTGCGCGCTGATGATGCCGCCGTGCGACTGGAAGTTCAGCTCGATGAAACGCTGTTCCATGTTCCAGCTGTGCGTCACCGATCCGGCCTTGACCATGGTCACGCGCGCAATGCCTTCCGTATTCGCGACGTTCAAATGCATGGTCGCGCCGATTTCAATCGTCGCGGGTGCGGCCACGAGCGTTGGCCGCGCGGCGCGTGCGCCGGTGGCGTCGAACAGATAGGGCGGGTAATAGATTTCGGCGTTGCGATTGTTCAACGGTCCGGGTGCACCGCCGCCGCTAACCAGCACGCTGCCGTCGGGCAGCAGTAAGGAGATGGAATGATACAGGCGCGCCAATGTGCCGCTCGCGCCCTGATGCCATTGTCCCGTCGTCGGATCCCAGATCTCGGCGCTGTTGTTCACGCCGGTGAGCGTGTTGTAGACCTCGCTGCCGCCGGTGGCGAGCACCTTGCCATCGGGCAGGATGGCTGAGTTCACCAGATCGCGGCGTGAAGACAGGGGTTGGGTGGTCGTCACCACCGGCGCCGCGCCGTTGATGTCGATGACCACGGCTTGGTTCGACGCGCCCCCGAATTGCAGGATGCGGCCGGGACGGAACATGGCCGCGCTGGATGACTTGCTGCGAACGCCGGAGGGCAGTTCCGCACCGAGGGTGATCGAGCCGCTGCCGCTGGTGTCGACGTAGTACATGCGGCCGTTGCTGTCGAAGCCGAACACGCGGCCGTCGGGCGCAATGAAGTTACGTGGATACTGAAACTGCAGCGAGCTCGTATCCGCGCCGCTCAGCAAGCGGAATTGACCGGACGTGTTGCGAACTTCGGGAAAATCCGTGCCGCCCAAGCCGCCTTGCAGATAGATCTCGCCGTTCAGCAGCACCGTAGAACTTGCATACCAGCGTGGGCGATTCAAGTTGTTGCCGCGCGTGAGCGTATCGTCTTGATAAGAGAACAGGTTGGTGTTGTCGTTGCCCGTACTCGTGGTGGAGGTGCCGGTCCAGTTATCGCCGCCGGCAAGGAACACGTTGCCACCCTGCGGCAGCACCACCTGCGAGCTGCAGAAAATATCCGTGGCCGTCATGTTTGGCAGCGTCACGTGGCTGGAGGCCGAATCGGCCGTCGGATCCCAGACGTCATAGATGAAGAAGCCGGTCTGGCGGCCCTCGCCGTCGGTGCCGTAGCTCATTACGCGGCCGTCGGGCATCAGCACTGCATGCACGCTGATCAACGGCCAAGGAATGACGGTAGACCAGGCGCCGTCGATATTGTTCGCATGCGTCGATGATGCGGCCAGTGCGGCAATCGCTGCGAGGCGCGCACCGAAACCAACCCGGTGATACATTGCTTCCCCTTCCTTGGTGGGCTTGCGCTTTGTGCGTCAACAACCAGGCCGTAGTCCAGGGTCGGGCCCAAGCCGTAGCCTGTTGCGTGCAGAATGATCAGGGGGCGGTGAGTTACACGCGGCGCGCGCGCAACAGGCGATGAGTAATGCGCACGCACGCACAGAAAACGAACGCATCACTTCCATCCTTGGCGCAAGCGCTGCTAAGAGCTGAGTTTCCCGCAGAGTCGATTCGAATCGAGCTTCTTGTTGCGAACGCTAGTGGAAGTTTGTGACAGGGTCAATACATGGACGTGGGAAAACTTGGAGCAGGTCGAGTTTCCGGCGTATCCATGCAGCGCTATTTCATACTTCGACAGGCCCTAGCAGCCTGTCGGACTGAAGTGATCGTAGCGAGGCGCGTGGCAGATGGAGGACAGTTTTTCGATCGTTGGAGGCGAATAGCCATAGCTATTTAACGA
>JAIBJL010000339.1 GCA_020029545.1 Gammaproteobacteria bacterium | reverse complement strand
TGTCGCTCAATGACGATATGTCGCGCGTGCAACGCGTATTTCTCGTTACCGCCAATTGCTGCGACCTGGCATACCTGAATCGCGAACACAACGGCGTCATCACGGTGCGCGCCGAGGGCCAAGATGCCGCCGCATTGCTTAAAGAGTTTCCACAGTACGGCGCTACGGCCGTGGCGCAAGCCGGGCGCATTTATATCGTCGATCCGCTCGGCAATCTGATGATGAGCTACTCACCGCAGGCCCGACCGAAAGGACTGCTCGAAGATCTCAAGAAGCTGCTCAGGCTGTCGCATATTGGCTGATGCCGGTTGCGCCTTGTCCATCCAATTACACGAATCCCATTTGCAGCCATTCAAGTCATGAATCCCGATCAACGTCTGGTGCTGTTTCGTCGCGTGGCGCGGGGCGGCATGGTTCTCGCGCTCGTCGTCGTGGTGTTAGGCGCGTGGGTCCGACTCAGTGCGGCCGGACTCGGATGCCCCGACTGGCCTGGCTGTTACGGTCATTTCAGCGTCGATCAGGCGGCGCAGAACGCGGACACGATCAACACGGCATTTCCGCAGCGGCCGTTCGAGTACCACAAGGCCATCAAGGAGATGGTGCATCGATACTTCGCATCGACCCTGGGGCTGCTGATCGTCGTGCTTGCCGGCATGGCGGTATGGAACCGACGCCATCCGGATCAGCCGGTGGCTTTGCCGATTGCGTTGGTTGGGCTCGTAGTATTGCAAGGCCTGCTGGGCATGTGGACGGTGACGCTGCTGCTCAAACCGCTCATCGTGGTGCTGCATCTGGTCGGCGGTCTCGCCACTCTGTCGCTGCTGGCCTGGCTGGCTATCGTGCCGCAGCGTCGGTCGGTAGGGCCCGACAATCTGCGCTTGCGACGCATTGCCAGCGCAGCACTCGCAGCACTCGCGCTGCAGATCATGCTCGGCGGCTGGACGAGCAGTAACTACGCGGCATTGGCGTGTCCGGATTTTCCGACATGTCAAAACGTGATGTGGCCGCCCATGGATATCAAAGACGCTTTCGTCCTGTGGCGCGGCTTGGGCATCGATTACGAAGGTGGCGTCCTCGATCATCCGGCGCGTGTCGCGATTCATTTCATGCATCGTCTGGGTGCGGTCTTTGCCGCGCTGATGCTCGGCTATCTGGTGGTCACGACCTGGCGACTCACGACCAACCCGAAGGCCCGCCAGGCGGTGCAAGTGCTCGGACTCGTGCTGCTGCTGCAGCTGATTCTGGGGCCCGCGATGGTCATGTACGCGTTGCCGCTGCCGCTCGCGACCGCCCACAACGCCGTGGCTGCGTTGCTCCTGCTGGCGCTGGTCCGGGTTTATCGCCTGCTGCATTCCTGGCCGGTCAAGACAACCTGAAGGGCAACCTGACCCGGTTCGCCCCGCCCGGTCGCGGTCGCCTGTACAATTACCAACCCAACGCTCCCGCGCTCGCCTCGGTGTACCGCTTGTCCGTGGAAACTGCCACCACCGCTTCCAGCGCCAGCTGGCGTGATTACTACGAACTCGGCAAGCCGAGAGTCGTGATGCTGATCATGATCACGGCCGTCGCGGGCATGTTTCTGGCGACGCCCGACTTGCCACGGCCCAGCGTACTGATCTTCGGCACGCTGGGGATTGCACTGGCGGCATCGGCTGCGGCGGCGATCAATCACGTGCTGGACCGCAAGTTCGACGAGCAAATGGCGCGCACCAACAATCGTCCGCTACCCACCGGCCATCTGTCGCCGCGCCAGGCGACGATCTATGCCCTGGTGCTAGCACTGTTGTCGATGCTCATGTTGTGGGGCTGGGTCAATCCGCTGACCGCGCTGCTGACGTTCTTCTCCATCATCGGTTACGCCATCGTCTACACCGTGTGGTTGAAACACGCGACGCCACAGAACATTGTCATCGGTGGCGCCGCTGGCGCTGCGCCACCGTTGCTCGGCTGGACGGCGGTGACCAACCAGGTCGACCCGTACGCGCTGCTGTTGTTCCTGATCATCTTCACATGGACGCCGCCGCACTTCTGGGCGCTGGCCATTGCGCGGCGCGATGAATATGCCAAGGCGGGCATTCCGATGCTGCCGGTCGCGTATGACACCGACTTCACCCGACTGCACATCCTGCTGTATACGATTCTTCTCGTAGTCGTCACCTTGCTGCCCTACCTCACTGGCATGAGTGGCTTGATCTACCTGCTGGCTGCAGTGATTCTCGGCGCGATATTCCTGGTACGCGCGCTGCAGTTGAAGACGCGGACCGATGCCAGGCTGCCGATGCGTACCTTCAACTTCTCGATCACTTATCTCGGGCTGCTGTTCGCTGCATTGATGGTCGATCACTATGTACGCATCACGCTCTGACATGCACTACTTGCGGCGCGGCGAGCGCGCCGCGTAGCGACGCATGGCAGTTACGCGCACCAGCAGACTCGTCGTGTGGCTCCTGCTGGGCGTCGTCCTACTCATCATGTACGGGTCGCTGTACCCGTTTCACTTCAAGGCCAACGCCACTCACGGCGGCTTCTGGCAGGCACTGGATCAGCTGTCATGGGCGCGCGCCGGGCGCGGCGATCGCATTTCCAACGTGCTGCTGTATCTGCCGCTGGGCTTCTGTCTGTTTCTGTCGCTGAACCGGCGCTATCGCCGCCGTATCTCACTGGTGTTGGCTACGGTGCTCGGTGCAATCCTGTCGCTGGCGGTGGAGATCGCACAGATCTACGTTTCAGTCCGCGTACCCAGCCTCACTGATCTGACGCTCAATATCGCGGGCACCCTGCTGGGTGCCGCCGCCGGCATCGCGTGGGGTGCGATTGCCTCCTGGATGCCTTTTCCCGTGCGAACCGAACGCGCTTCGGGCGATCCAGGCGCCATCGTCGTGGTCGGCCTGTGGCTCGCCTGGCGACTCGCGCCATTCGTGCCGCATTTCGATCTGGGGAAGCTGAAAGCAGCGTTGCGTCCGCTGTTCGATCCGCAGTTCGATGCCGTCACCACATTCAGCTACCTTGCCTACTGGCTGATCGTCAGCGAAGCGCTGAGCGCACTGGTCCGCAAGCCGCATACGCTGGAGGCGTTGCTGATGCTGATTGCCAGCGTGCTGGTTGGACGGCTGATCGTTGCCAATCAGACATTCGTGGCGGCTGAGCTGCTGGCGCTGGTGATCCTGTTGCCGCTGCTGCTCGTCACGATGCGCCTGGCGCCGCAGCCCAAGCGCTGGCTATTGCTCGGCTTGCTCCTGATCGCGTTCGCCATGGATCGACTGAGCCCGCTTCAGTTCGCCGCGACCGCAGGCAGCATCGATCTGTGGTCGGAACTCGCGCAGCTCGGTGCAGCGCTGCGCGATCACACGGTGCAGACGCTCATCGCGATCGACATCGTGACTGTCTTTGGCCGGCTCTTCCTGTTCGGTGCCTTGCTATGGACGATTCGCGAGACGGGGGTATCGATGACCGTAGCAGCTGTCGCGATGGTGACGCTGGTCGTCGTCTGCGGACTGGCACGAATAGCGCTCATCGAGGACCCTGGCGCCCAGGTACCCACGCTGCTGACCGATACCCTGCTGGCACTCATGATCGCGGCGACGTTTCATTACGTTCACCGGCAACGACGCAACCGCACCTTGCTGGCGCGCGCTAACTCCCGACGCGCGCGCAGCCGTTGAACTCGCGCCCGTTGAGACTGGCCCGCGCCGAGTAGGCGAAATACTCGCCCGAGGCCGCGTCGCGGCAAGGCTGGCCTTCGATGTCCATTTCCAGTTCATAGCCTTGCGCCACTCCCCGGTAGCTGACCGTGCCCTCGGCATCGGCAGTGGCGGGAATCTGCATCAGGATCTCGCGCGGGGCTTCCGCCTGGCGCCACAGAATTTCCCGCTCACGAATCTCGGCGGACCAAAACGGCTCTGCACCGCCCGCAGCCACGACGTACGTGGGGGCCCGCGCGTCGCAGCTGCTGTCTGTCTGCTGGCGCTGCACGGCGTACAGCACTTCTTCCAGTATCAGCGCACCGGCGTAGCCCCGCGCCGTTGCCACCGAAGGTGGCACCTGGGTGCGCTCGCCGTAAGCTTCGATGTAGAGCGTCGCCGGATCGGACAATGTCTGGAATGCCTGTCGCAACACGCCGTCGGTCTGATCGAGCAGCCACAGGTCGGCTGTTTCATCGCACGGGCGATAGGTCGTGCGCCCGGTTGCGAGCGTGACGATGCCGCGCTTGATCGCGAGGCTCGATTCGGCAGGAATATTCTCGGCTGGCGCCGGACTACTCGCGTTCGATGCAGCCGGCACCGTCTTGGCGGCGGGAGCAGCAGGAGCGGTAGCGCGCGCCGGCGCTGCGGACTGGGGCTCGCGTGAGCAACTCACGACGACCAGACACGCAATCAGGCGCAGCAGACGGCGCGACATCGGATTCTCCGGCAAGACCTACGCAGCGATGCGCACAGAATATCGCGGAATGCGAACCGACGATTGCCAAAAATCCTCGATGGGACAGACCCTCGTCACGATGCCCATTACCCGGACAGGCTGGGCTACAATTCGCCCCCCAATGGATGTCTCCCACCTTCTCGACGGCCTGAACGACGCGCAGCGCGCGGCAGTGTCGGCACCGCTGGCGCCCACGCTGGTGCTGGCGGGCGCCGGCAGCGGCAAAACGCGCGTTCTGACACACCGAGTCGGCTGGCTGGTGCAGGTGGAGAATGCGTCGCCGCACGGCATTCTGGCCGTTACCTTCACCAACAAGGCCGCCGGTGAAATGCGCGGACGTATCGAGTCTATGCTCGGCGTGCCCAGTGCACCGTTATGGATCGGCACCTTCCACGGAATCGCACATCGACTGCTGCGCAAGCACTGGCGCGATGTCAACCTGCCGCAAGCCTTCCAGATCATCGACGCCGAAGATCAGCTGCGTGCGCTGCGCAAGCTCATCAAGTCCATGAATCTGGATGAAGCACGCTGGGTACCCAAGGAAATCATGTGGTTCATCAACGCGCGCAAGGATGAAGGCCTGCGGGCGCGTCATCTCAAGGACGACGGCGATCCGAACCGGCGCCAATTCATTCAGCTCTACGCGGCCTATCAGGATCAGTGCGATCGCAATGGCATCGTCGATTTCGCCGAACTGTTGCTACGCGCTTACGAACTGTGGCGCGATCGACCCGACGTGCTCGATCACTATCGCACGCGCTTTCAGCATGTGCTGGTCGATGAGTTTCAGGATACGAACGTCATCCAATACGAATGGCTGAAACTGCTGTCCGGTCCCAAGGGGCTACCGTTTGCGGTCGGCGATGACGATCAATCGATTTATCGCTGGCGCGGCGCACGCGTGGAAAACCTGCAGCAGTATCGCCGCGATTTTCCGAACGTGCAGCTGTTCCGACTGGAACAGAACTATCGCTCCACCGGCAACATCCTGGCCGCAGCGAATGCGCTGATCTCCAACAACACCGGTCGGCTCGGCAAGAATTTGTGGACCAGCGGCGAATCCGGCGATCCGGTGCGACTGTACGCGGCATTCAACGAGCGCGACGAAGCGGACTTTGTCATCAACCGCGTTCGCGATTGGGTCGCCAAAGGCGGGCGACGCAGCGAGTGCGCCATCCTGTATCGC
>JAIBJL010000338.1 GCA_020029545.1 Gammaproteobacteria bacterium | reverse complement strand
GAATTGTCGTGCCGTAAAGGGAACGACGCTTTGCAGATGCGCTCCATCGCGCACATGCAGATGCCAGTCGTCGGGACGCAGCAGGGTGAGGGTCATGAGGGAAAAAGGGCTACTGGTAAGCTGGCCAGAATAGAACACGAATGCTGTCTGTTGTCGCGTGCCGTCCGTCATCCGATCTGCCGGCTTGCCGGCGGCCAGTGTACCAGCAGCCGGTTTGCTCAGAGGAACAGAGCTGTCTGCGCAGACACTTTTTGCTCGACTCCACGACCCTCGTGACAGGGCCGCTCATGCACATCTGCTGCACAAGGAGGTGCCCCACAGGGATTTCCTACGGTCACAAATGCCGTGAGCGCAGGAAGCGCTGGAACGGCCTGTGCTCCGCGGCATTCGTGCGTCCATGCACGTCAGAGTCCGATGGGTCGTTAGATACTCAGCTTACCTCGCCCTCTTGGCCGTCCGCTTGCGTGCCGCGAGTAAGTCACCATCGAGCAACGCGAGTAAATCACCATCGAGCAACAGATGCGTCGCATAACGCACGCCGAAACCCGTGACATCGGTGGGTATATGCGCCAGTCCGCCCGGGCGATTGCTGGACGCCAGGTCGAGATGGATCCACGGGATGTCCGCCGGCACGAAGCGATTGAGAAAGCGTGCCGCGAGAATGTGGTCGCCCTTGCTGTCGGGCGTGCATTGCAGGATGTCGGCGATCGGAGAATCCAGGTCCGAATCGAAATCCTCATCCATCGGGAAGCACCACACGCGCTCGCCGCTGCTGCGTCCCACCGCTTCGATCGCCGTGCGAAATTCAGCGCGATTGGCGAATGCACCGCTGAAGCGCTCGGTCAGCGCAGTGACGCAGGCGCCGGTCAACGTGGCGAAATCGAGCATCAGTTGCGGTGTCTCGCGCGCGGCCAGCGCCAGCGTGTCGGCCAGCACCATGCGTCCTTCCGCATCGCTGTGCGCGACCTGGATCGTAACGCCGTTGACCGCGGTGACCACCTCCTGTGGCCGGAACGCGCGCGCACCCGTCTCGTTTTCGGTGATCGCGAGCCAGCAGTCGATGTCGTAGGGTGCCTGCAATTCGCTGAGCGCCAGCAACGTGCCGACGGCCACCGCGCTGCCCTGCATATCCTCATGCATGAGGTACATGCCTTTGTGCGTTTTGAGATTGATGCCGCCGGTGTCGAAGCAGATGCCCTTGCCGATCAGCGCAATCCGAGCTCGTACGTCTTTGCGCCGCTTCGCCCGGTAGCGCAGCCGCACGATACCGGCATCGCGATGGTCGTTGGCGCGACTGACCGCCAGGAAGGCACCGGCGCCCAGGCGCTGCAGGGCCGGCTCGTTGAAGAACTTGAACGACCAGCCGTGACGTTTTGCCAGCGTGCTGACGGCGCGACGATAATTGCCGCTGTTGAGCACATTCGGTGGCAGAGCCGCCAGCCAGCGCGCGACATGGTTGCCATGATCGATCGCCACGGTGCGTTCCAAGTCTAGCGCGGCCCCCGCGCCGCTGACGGTAATCAGTTCCAGCTGCGTGGACGGCACGGGGGTCGATTTGATGACCGGCATCGCGGCGGCACCGGCCAGCGCTGCGGCTACAGTGGCTTCGATAGCTGCGCCGCGGGCGGTGCCAGGCCCTGAGCTTGCAATCAGCAGTCGCCGCGGCGGTGCGCCTGCAAACACTTTCCAGGCGCGCGCTGCCAGCGCCAGCAGGTCGAAGGGGGCGTGTTGCCGACGAAACAACGCCACCGCGACGGGCACGCCATGTTCGCCCCCATGTGCATTCAATAACGTCACCGGGCCGCGCGCCGATGCTTTGCGATACCGGCGCTGCCACGCTGCGCCGTCCGGCAGCAGTTTCAGGGTCGCGTCGGCGTGCTCCTGATCGATCACAACGATGACTGCATCGTGTGCGCTGATCGCGCGTTCGGACAACGCAGCGTCGCTGAGTTCGATTCGAGTGTTCCCCTGTGCGGGAAGCAATTCCACTGTTTGACGCACGTGCGGTACGTTCCTTGACGGTCAAAATGTAAACTCCGATGATACGCGGGGCGCTGGCACAGTATTGTGCGAGCGGAGCATCGCATCGCTGCAATCCGTGTACGGTGCGATAGGGATTGCAGGCAGCTATTGCCAGTCGCAGGTGCAAGATTCTCCGCGGATCACGTGCTGCGGGCCTTTGCTGCGGGCATCCTTGAAATATCGCCTCGCCAGCCGCAACGACATGGAACGACGGCGGAATGCCTGTGCCGGTTCGCTCGACGATACCCCCCGGCGGCAGCGTCTGCGGCGAGTTCGCGGACCAGCAGGTGCGGGCTTATGACGGCCTGCAGCGCCGTTTGCCGAGTTTTGCTTGAATCGTTCCGGCCCGCGCAGTTGCTGCGCCAGTGAGTACTAACCGCATGTCCGAGTTGTCCAGGTTCAACGATCTCGATCCCGAAGAGACACGCGAGTGGCTCGAATCGATCGATTCCATCATCAAAACGCATGGCGCGGAGCGCGCCCATTTCATTCTGGAGCGGCTGATCGATTTCACGCGCCGATCCGGTGCCTACCTGCCGTTCAAACCGAACACGGCGTACGTGAATACGATTTCGGGCGGCCAGGAGAAGGACTATCCCGGCGATCGCACCATCGAGCGGCGGCTGGAGGCTTATATCCGCTGGAATGCGATGGCCATGGTGGTGCAGGCCAATCGGCAGAGTTCCGAATATGGCGGCCATATTGCCAGTTACGCATCGGCGGCCACGCTGTATGAGGTCGGGTTCAATCATTTCTGGCGCGCGCCGACCGACAAGCATCCTGGCGACATGATCTACATCCAGGGTCATGCGGCGCCGGGCATTTATTCGCGTGCCTTTCTCGAAGGGCGCTTGAGCGAGGATCAGCTGCGGCACTTTCGCCAGGAAGTCGCGAGCGACACCGGCCTGAGTTCCTATCCCCATCCCTGGCTGATGCCGGATTTCTGGCAGTTCCCGACGGTCTCCATGGGCCTGGGGCCGATGATGGCCATCTACCAGGCGCGCTTTCAGCGCTATCTCGAACATCGAGGCATCGTCAAAGCCTCGGATCGCAAGATCTGGGCGTTCCTCGGCGATGGCGAAATGGACGAGCCGGAATCGATGGGCGCGATCACCATGCCGGTACGCGAACGCCTCGACAACCTGGTGTTCGTCGTCAACTGCAACCTGCAACGTCTCGACGGGCCGGTGCGCGGCAATGGCAAAATCATTCAGGAGTTGGAAGCGGCATTCCTCGGTGCCGGATGGAATGTGGTCAAAGTCATCTGGGGCTCGCGCTGGGACCCGCTGCTGGCACGCGATACCAAGGGTTTGTTGCGCCGCGTGATGGAAGAGTGCGTCGACGGCGAGTACCAGAACTTCAAGGCCAAGGGCGGCGCCTACACGCGCGAGAATTTCTTCGGCAAGTATCCCGAGCTGAAGGAAATGGTTGCCACCATGTCGGACGATGAAATCTGGCGCCTGAACCGCGGCGGTCACGACTATAAGAAAGTGTGGAACGCCTATAACGCAGCGATGCAGCACAAGGGTGCGCCGACCGTCATTCTGGCGAAGACCGTCAAAGGATTTCTGATGGGGCGCTGGGGTGAGAGTCAGAACATCACGCACCAGCAGAAGAAAATGGACGATGAGGCGCTGAAGGAGTTCCGCTCGCGCATTTTCATCGACATCAGCGACGAGCAGATCGCGAATTCGCCATTCCAGAAGCCGGCGCCGGACAGCCCCGAGCTCAAGTACCTGCACGAGCGTCGACAGCTGCTCGGCGGTCCGCTGCCGCAGCGCCGGCACAAGGCGCAGCCGCTGATCGTGCCGCAGCTCGAAGCGTTCGATGCGCTGTTGCAAGGCACGGCGGATCGTGAAATCTCCACGACCATGGCGCTGGTGCGCATGCTGCAGACGCTGGTGAAGGACAAGCATATCGGTCAGCACATCGTGCCGATCGTGCCCGACGAAGCACGCACGTTCGGCATGGAAGGCATGTTCCGGCAGATCGGAATCTATTCGTCGGTCGGGCAGCTGTACACGCCGCAGGACTCCGACCAGCTGATGTTCTACAGGGAAGACAAGAAAGGCCAGATTCTCGAAGAGGGCATCAATGAAGGCGGCGCGATGTGTTCGTTCATCGCGGCCGGCACGGCGTACGCGAATCACGACGTCAACATGGTGCCGTTCTATATTTTCTATTCCATGTTCGGCTTCCAGCGTGTGGGCGATTTCATCTGGGCGGGTGGCGACAGCCAGGCGCGCGGATTCATTGTCGGTGCCACTGCGGGCCGGACGACGCTCGCGGGCGAAGGCCTGCAGCATCAGGACGGTCACAGTCACCTGGTATCGACGACGGTGCCGAACTGCGTCTCGTACGATCCGACGTTCGCCTTCGAGCTGGCGGTCATCGTGCAGGACGGTCTGCGGCGCATGTATGCCGAGCAGGAAGATGTTTTCTACTACATCACTGTCATGAACGAGAACTACGCTCATCCGGCCATGCCCAAGGGCGTGGAGCAGGGCATCCTCAAGGGGATGTACCTGCTGCAGATCGGCGGGCGCGGCAAGGTGCGTGTGAACCTGCTGGGTTCAGGGACCATCCTGCGCGAGGTGATCACCGCCGCAGAGATCCTCGAACGCGATTACGGGGTGCCGGCCGATGTGTTCAGCGTGCCGAGTTTCTCCGAGTTGCGTCGTGAGGCGCTGGAAGTCGAACGCCTCAATATTCGCGATCCCGATCCGACGCGTCATCAGCCGTACGTGCGACAGTGCCTTGGCGATCGCATCGGTCCCTTCATTGCAGCCAGCGACTATATGAAGATCGTGCCGGACCAGATTCGCCAATGGGTGCCGGGCCGCTACATCGTGCTGGGCACGGACGGCTATGGTCGCAGCGATTCCCGTGCACAGCTGCGCAGTCACTTTGAAGTGGATCACGGCAACATTGTGGTCGCCTCGCTGCGTGCGCTCGCCGATGAGGGCAAGCTCGATACCGCGACCGTCATCTCGGCAATGAAGAAATTCAACATCGATCCAGGCAAGCCCAGCCCGGTGACGCAGTGAGCGCACGAGAGTGGGCCTGGGGCCTGGGGCGCGGGGCCTGGGCAAGACAAAGTCGCTTCAATGAGCGCTACTGCTTGTCGCAAAGTCGCGTTTTCATTTCGAAGCAAACGTTCGTTGACATCAATTCATTCCTGCCCAGGCCCCAGGCTCCACGCCCCAAGTCCGTTCCATAGATATGTCCCAAGATATTCAGGTTCCCGACATCGGCGACTTCAAGGATGTTGAAGTCATCGACGTACTGGTCAAGCCGGGCGACACGGTCGACATCGACACGCCGTTGCTGACGCTCGAAACCGAGAAGGCGACCATGGATGTGGTCACCGCACCAGTCAAGGCGACTGTGGCCACGCCAGCATTCGACAACGCGGACTTCGCCAAGGCCCATGCGAGTCCATCGGTTCGAAAATTCGCACGCGAGCTGGGCGTGGATCTCCCGCGCGTCAAAGGGTCAGGCCTCAAAGGCCGCGTCACGCCGGACGATGTGAAGGCATGGGTGAAGCAGGCGTTGACTGCCGGTGGCGCGGCCGCTGCGAGTGGTGGCACGGGGTTGCCGAAGATACCGGAAGTCGATTTCTCGAAGTTCGGTGCGATCGAAGTCAAACCCCTCGGACGCATCCAAAAAATTTCCGGGCCGCGGTTGCAGGCGAGCTGGCTCAACGTGCCGCACGTCTGGCAGATGGAAGAAGCCGACATCACGGAACTGGAGGCGGCACGCAATGCACTGAAGGCGAAGGCCGCATCGCAGGGCATCAAGGTGACGCCGCTGGCTTTTATCCTGCGGGCCTGCGTCAAGGCGCTGCAGCAGTTTCCGACAGTGAACAGCTCGCTGGATACGGCAGGCCAGAACCTGGTCCTGAAGAAATATATTCATCTGGGTTTTGCTGCCGATACGCCGAATGGCCTAGTCGTACCGGTGATCCGCGACGCCGATCGCAAGGATGTCTACGAGCTTGCGCGCGACCTGGCCACACTCTCGGCAAAGGCGCGTGAAGGTAAGCTGAGCGCTGCGGAGATGCAGGGCGCCAGCTTCACGGTATCCAGTCTCGGTGGCATTGGCGGCACCGCGTTCACGCCGATCATCAATGCACCGGAAGTCGCCATCCTCGGCGTGGCGCGTTCATCGATGCGGCCCGTGTACGTCGATGGCAAGTTCGAACCGCGACTCATACTGCCGTTCACGTTTGCATACGACCATCGCGTGATCGACGGGGCTGCCGGCGCGCGCTTCGTCACTTTCCTTGCCGACGCTTTGCGCGATGTGAAGTCGCTGCTCGAAGCGGTGCCATGAGCGCGCTGGCGACGGGCTACGGGCAACAGGCGACAGGCTGGGTTGCAGAAGTAGACAGTTCAGTGGCTTTTGTTTTTCCTTTCTGCCCAGGCCTCGCGCCCCGGGCCCGGCGCCCATCTCGCAGCTATGTCTAAAGAAATTACCGTTCCCGATATCGGCGATTTCAAGAACGTTGAAGTCATCGATGTGCTCGTCAAACCGGGTGACACGGTAGCCGTGGAGACGCCGCTGATTACGATCGAAACCGAAAAGGCGACGATGGACGTGCCGTCGCCGATCGGTGGCGTCGTCAAG
>JAIBJL010000337.1 GCA_020029545.1 Gammaproteobacteria bacterium | reverse complement strand
CGGGCAAAAAAAACGCGCGTAACATTCGTGGTGCTACGCGCGTCTGCATCCGAGATGGCTCAGGGGGATAATCGTCCATCACGTAAGCACGTTAAAACCCGAAGAGACTCAATCCTGACACGCCGCAGTAGCGTTCGATTCGGATAATGCACGAGCTATGCCAGCGTTGGGATGGCGTACTTACTGAGGGTTTCAGCGGCAATTGTTCGAAATTTGCACCTGCGCTGTGCATTTCGCGGTGATGGTGCTGCATCGATGCACCACAAGTGCTTCTTTTTGCGCTGTTCTCACCCTCAGAATTCAGCTTTTGCAGGCGCAGCGGGTTCGAGCGCTACCGACGGCAACGATCCGGCCGTGCGAACCGCGATCAGAGCGGCAGCGACCAGCATGAAACCGCAGAGCAGAGACAGCGACGTGTCGGGGGGGCGGGCATGCCAACGATGCTGCCAGCCGACGAAGGCCAGCTTAGCTTGTCGTCTTGACACCGATCCCTTCAGCGAGGCCAGCGACCGGTTTCACGATCACAGTATCTCCGCCGTTGATGCCGGACAACACCTCGATCTGTCCGTTGCGTTCACCGCCCGTGCTGACAGCGACACGCTCAGCATGTTTGCCGTTTACGCGCCAGACATAGCTGGTGTCGCCTTCCTTGAATACGGCAGCTGCCGGCAGCCGGACACTCGGTCTTGCAGCCACGAGTTTGTCGTCTTTCGCAGCGTCATCGAGAAAGCTTACCTTTACGCCCATATCCGGAAGAATGCGCGGGTCGAGCGCGTCGAAGCCGATGCGGACGCGCACGGTCGCTTTCTGTCGGTCCGCTGTCGGTACGATGTTGATGACATGGCTGGGAATCGTCCAGTCGGGGTAGGCATCGAGCACCGCTTCGGTGTGCTGCGCGGATGACACACGATTGATAAACGCCTCGTTGACGTCGACTTCGATCTCGCGCGAATCCATGTCGACGATGGTCGCAATGCCGGTACGCGTGAAGCCGCCGCCCGCGGACATCGGCGAGATCATTTCGCCGGGTTGCGCATCCTTGGAAACGACGACACCGTCGAACGGCGCGCGCACCAGCAGGTCCTCGATGTCCTGGTTGCGAACGCGCACCGTGGCTTCGGCGACGGCGGCCTCGCTCTTTAGGGCCTCCAGTCGCGCGGCGAGCGCCGCTGCCTCCGATTGTGCTGTGTCGAGTTGCGCTTCGCTGATCAGTTTGTCGGCGCGCAGTTTTTCGTTGCGCCTGAGTGTGCGTTGCGCTTCGGCGAGACGCACGTCGACTTCCTCGAGATTCTTGCGTGCAGCTTCGAGCTGACGCAGCGCCAGCGCCTGCACCGGACGGGTGGTGGTATCGTCAAGGCGCGCCAGCAACTGGCCCTGCTTGACTGTCATGCCTTCTTCGATGAGGACTTCGGCTACCTTGCCGGTAACTTTCGATGACACGGTTGCCTGTCGGCGTGCAACGACGTAGCCGGAAGCGTTGAGGACCGCAGCCGAGATCGAACCGCTGGTTGCAGCAACCGCGCTGGTGGTTTCAACGGCGACTGCATTGTCACGCAGCAGTGCGTAAGCACCGGCAATGACTGCAAGTAACAGTACTGCCCCGATCAGCCACTTGAATACATTGCTGGAGCCGGTTTCTTCCGATTCCGCGGCGCGTTCGATGCGCAGACTTTCCAGGGCGTTCCGATCGAATGACATTCTTTATCCTTTATCGCCTATCGCCGCGTTCCGTGATTGCCGGAAAATTCTAATCCGCGCAGCCGATCAGGTTAAATCGCTATCGGCGAACACCGTACCGCTGCCGGTCGATACAGGCAACGGCGAATGAGACGCCGCGCCGAATGCAATCGCGAGTTGGTCAAGTGCCGGTACGCGGCCGGATGAGGAATTCGTCGGTGATGGGCATGGTCGGCAAGGTGAAGTAGAAACACGCGCCCCGCTGCGGCTGCGCTTCGGCCCAGATCCGGCCACCGTGCCGTTCAACGATGCGCGATACCGTTGCCAGGCCGATGCCCGAGCCGGAAAACTCGGCAGGGCCGTGCAGTCGCTGGAACGGCTTGAACAGCTTCTGTGCATAAGCCATGTCGAAGCCAGCGCCGTCGTCACGCACGTGAAGGGTCGTCATGTAGCCCGCGCCGGTGACGCCCATTTCAATGTGCGGCTGCGCGGTCTTCGAAGTGAACTTCCAGGCATTGCCCAGCAGGTTTGCGATCATGTCGGAGAGCAGGCGTCGATCGCCATGCACGCTGATACCGGGTTGAATCTTCACCTCTACCGTGCGCATCGGATCGTTCTGGCGCAGATCGGCAATGACGGATTCGGCGATGGCGCTGACATCGACGATCTCACGGTGCAGCGTATGTCGCGAGATGCGCGATAGCACCAGCAGTGCATCGATGAGTTCGGACAGCTGCTTGACGCTGTTCTGAATGCGCTGCAGGCGACGGCGCTGATCTTCATTCACCGATTCGCCCAGAGACAGTTCGAGCAAGCCTGCTTGACCGGCGATCGTCGTCAATGGCGAACGCAAATCATGCGATACCGATGCGGTGAACGCTTCGAGCTCGCGGGTGGCGCGCGCCAACGAATCGGTGGTTTCGCGTAACTGCCGTTCACTGGGCATGGTCAGAATGCCGGGTAGTGCGCGCCACAACAGACCCGCAGCGATGACTGCCGCGATGGCAGCCACGATTTGCACCAGCGTCTTCAAACCATCGTGTCGTCCCCACAGCAGTCCAATATCGATCAGGCTCAACAGTCCGAGACACAGCGCCAGCACACTGCCGGTCACCAATAGCGGCAGCGAGCGAAAGTCTTGTCGTCGCCGTGTCACATAAAGCAACAAAATCGGAATGGTTAGAAAAACGGTGGCGATGACCAGATCGGCCACCACGTTGATACCCCAGAACGGCCATTGACCATTCGGCTCAGACATGCCGTCTCCTTGGATGAGTGCGGCCGGCATTGTAAGCCCATGTCCATCTTGAAGTTCTCGCGATTGACGCTCGCGCATCGTGGCCTGCGAGACGCCGGCTGTGCCCTGGCCACCGGAGTGTTCGGCGGTACCGACGTCGTAGCGCGCATTGCTGGTGGGTCCCATCACTGCATACCGCTAGCAGAGCTCCAAGCTCTGGAGCGCGTCAGACGATGATTAATTTATTCTACAAATAATCCATATAAATACAGATTTCCTCCTGGTCATCAATCATTTTTAATTATCTGAAACAATCCCTGGCAACTGCTTGTGACTGCGTGCTTGTGACCGCGCAGGGAATTCCGCGACAGTCAAAGAGAAATGTCTTGGAGGTATACCGGCTGGACGGTTTGTAGTACCGTCCAGCCGGTATAGACGGATTGTCGTATGCAGTTTGGCGAGGGATAAGAGATATGGTCGTAGAACAGACGGCGGTGATTTCAGCGCGGGAGCGTGTTCTTGAAGCCGCAGAGCGGGTGGTCTCCGAAGGGGGGGCTGCCCGGCTCACGCTGGATAGTGTCGCGGCCGTCGCCGGTGTCAGTAAGGGTGGACTGCTGTACCACTTTCCCTCCAAGGAGTCCTTGCTCGGCGCATTGGCGCAACGTTACGTCGTTAGCATGAAGCATTGCATCGATGCGGCCAAAGGCACGCTCAGTGCATCGACCCATGGACGCGATCTCAAGGCCTGCATTCTGGGTGTGCTCGGTGCCGATCCGCGATCCAAGGCGATGGGCGCCGCGCTGCTCGCCGCCGCTGCCAACGATCTGACGTTGCTTGAGGTCATTCGGCAACGAATCGCGGACCACATGGAGGAGATTGCTGCGTCGAAAGCCGATTTCGCGCGTGCTGCCATCGTCATGCTGGCGGTGGACGGATTGAAGTTTCGCGAGTCGCTGCGTATCTCATCGTTCAGCGATGAGCAGCGCGAACAGGTAGTGGATGAATTGCTGAAGATTGCCGAAGAGGCTTACAGGTAAGATTTATGTCGGGATCGAGAGTGAAATGTATCGTTCGCACGTTGTCGCTGAGCGTGTTGGCTGCAACGTTGGCTGCGTGCAGCAACGCTGAGCAGCAACAGGCTGCAACGCCGCCGCCGGAAGTCGCCGTGCAAACCGTTACTCAGGGCGCGGCGCCGCTGAACCTGACGTATACCGCGCGCACCGCAGGGTCGCGTGAGGTCGAAGTGCGCGCGCGCGTCGGGGGCATTCTGCTCAAGCGGCGCTATGAGGAGGGCGCCAGCGTGCGTGCCGGTCAGACGCTCTTCCAGATCGACCCGGAACCGATTCGTGCCCGCGCGGCATCGGCGCGTGCGGAAGTTTCCGTCGCCAAAGCTCGACTGGACGAAGCGCGCCGCGAGCGCGATCGCGTGGTGCCCTTGTTCGAGAAGAACGCTGTCAGTCAGAGTCGTCGCGATGAAGCCGTTTCCGGTTATGACGTTGCTGCAGCGAACGTCGTCGCCGCACAAGCCAATCTGAAAACTGCCGAGCTCGATCTGGAGTACAGCGACGTACGCGCGCCTATTGCGGGATTGACCAGTCACGAGATGATGTCGGAAGGCAGTCTGGTCTCGACGGACGAGAATGGCAGCCTGCTGACGAAAATCGTGCAGGTCGACCCGCTGTATGTCGAGTTCTCGTTGCCGGAATCCGAGGCGGCTCTGTTGCGAACCAGCCTCGCGCCCGCCAACCGGACTGCCGTACGACCGGTCGTGAAGCTATTGCTGGAAAACGGCGAAGAATATCCGGAAGCCGCCAAGCTGACGTTCGTCGACAACGCCGTGGACACTCAATCCGGTACGGTGCGGGTGCGAGCGGTGTTGCCCAATCCCGAGGCACAGTTATTACCGGGTCAGTTCATTCGCGCTCGTATCGAGGGTGTCACGCTGTCCAATGTGGTGTCGATACCGCGCAAGTCGGTCATGTCGAACGCCCAAGGACGATTCGTCTGGATCGTCGCGGCGGAGGACAAAATCGAAATTCGACCGGTGCAGCTCGGTCGCGGCATGGGTAATCACATTCTGGTTACCCAGGGCCTGACGCCTGGGGATCGCTATGTCGTCGATGGCGTGCTCAAGGTCTACGCCGGCATTAAAGTGAGTCCCGTGTCCGTCGACGCAGCGTCGCGCCAAGCCATCGACGGACAGAATAGCGACGAGCGGAAGGGCAAGGAGGCGGCATGATCTCGCGCTTCTTCATTACGCGCCCGATCTTCGCGTGCGTGATTTCTGCCTTCATTGTGATTGCCGGCTTGGCTGGCATGCGCGCCCTGCCGGTGTCGGCGTACCCAAACATCATTCCTCCCCAGGTGTCGGTGTCCGCGACGTACCCCGGTGCGACGGCCGAGACGATTGCAGAAACCGTGGCTGCGCCGCTCGAAGAAGAAATCAATGGCGTCGAAGGCATGTTGTACATGCATTCGGTAAATGCCGGCGAGGGCACGCTGTCGATCAATGTGACGTTCGCGGTCGGCTTCGATCCCGATCTGGCGGCGATCAATGTCAATAATCGCGTGCAGGCGGCTATCCCGCGCCTCCCGGAAGAAGTTCGGCGTCAGGGGGTGACGGTGCGCAAGGCGTCGGCATCGGTGTTGCAGATCGTGGCATTGGCTTCACCGGATGGCAGCCAGGACTTCATCACGCTCAGCAACTACGCCT
>JAIBJL010000336.1 GCA_020029545.1 Gammaproteobacteria bacterium | reverse complement strand
CAAACCCTAGCCAAATCCGCAGGAAAACAACTATCGTGACGCTCGATTCAAGCTAATTTGGACAGCAGTGATAAGACATGAACACGCAAGAGCAAAGACTCGACATCATTCACAACTGCGAGGTGCTGCTGAGCACGGTATTAAAACCGCATGCACAAACCGACTCTACAGCAGCGGGCCGAATGATTTCGCAGCTCAAGTGGTTGAAAGAGAGAGCCGAAAATCAAAACCTGCGATTGCCGGTGGATAGCGGCAAGCTCGCATCACTGCTTTACATTTATACCAATGGTGATCTGATTGATTTGGTGGACTCTCGAGATAGGTACAGAAAGGAAATCTGGATATACCTAAATCGGCTTATTAGCTTGACGGAAGAAGGGCGGATTTTAACCAAGCCTTCTTTCTACCCCCACGCGATTCGTTCCATAGATGCACTAATCAGAGTGTTGCAGACTGCGTCACGCAACCTAAATCAATACGAACGAGGTTTCTTGATTGAATTGCAGGAAATGAAATCTCTGCTTGCAGCAGGGCGCTTGGAGCCGCCGATTGTAGAAAATCATTCTGCAAAATGGCCGAATTTTCGCGAAGTGTATCTCCCCTCAAGAACTTCCATTGATGATTTGCCAAAAGCCAAGCAATTGATGGAACTGTTCTACGACCTCATCTTCAACGGCGTCCGCCCCGACACGTGGCTCACACCCGCAGATGCAGATCGGGAAACTGCGGCGCTTTAATGCGGAATACTTCTGCAACGCAATCTTGCATTCAACCCACTCGCTGCTCATGAACACTGAAGAGCAGTGTTAGCTGCCGCCGTGATTCGATCGAATGCGAATTGGGTGTTTCACCCGGTCAGCTCTGCGATCCGTTTTCGCCTGTTCGACCTCGTGCAGCCCTACGGACAGGATTCGACCCATGGACTGGCCGCGATCATGAACGACAAAGTCGGCGGCGGCCTCAACTCAGGCGCCGAGATGGTGGGTGAGCGGCTGAGACTCTTCAACAAAGCCATCCAGGAGTATCAAGCCGCGTTGCTGAAGTTGCGCGATGCCTACCAGCAGCCCGACAAAGCGGCTGTGCGCACCGCCCGCGACGCGGCCCGGCAAGCTTTCGAGAGCATGCAGACACGGTTTCACAGCGAGCTGTCACTGCACAGCACGAGTGCGTGGGCAAGGCAGCGCAATCCACTGATGAACTTCGAGCGCGCCAACAACATCGCGCGCAGCCGCCGCAGCGTCGTGAAGTTGCATGTATCGGATCACTCGAAGGTGCTGGGTAGTGGGATCACCGCGCTCGACTTCGGCAGCCGCGTCGGTGAGATCCACACCGAGTACAAGGCGGGGGGAGATTGGCAAAGACGATGTTTGTTGAAGGGTTCAGGTTCGGGTAGGAATGCTTGATGGTTCATTTTTTATCCTAGATTCCCGCCTTCGCGGGAATGACGGACATTCAACATTCTGCCGGATTTCTGCTTAACCTAGCCATTCGCGTTCTTACCATTCACTCATTCACTACTCACTTCGGCACAGCGGCATCAGCCAACAGATGCCCAGGAACGACGGGAGATCCCCGATCGAGTGCGCGCGCAACGTGAGAACGCGTTCGCAGTTTTAGCGACTGCACTGCAAACAGTGAGCAAATGCCTTGGCTTGAATCACCGTGTTGACTAGCGTTCGCCCTGTGCGCTGGCCCCGTCTGCGGCTCCCCCTCTCTGGCTCCCATGGGGGAGACAGGCCCAGTGCCGCGCTGGACTGCGATTCGTTTGAGATAGAAGCCGTGCAAGAAGTCGAGAAAACTGCAACACCGTCGCTGTCGGCAGAGCGCCCGCACCGACCTGCCGCTCATGTCAGTGTGTTTATCGGCGTTGCGGCGGCGATGCTGGTGGCGTTCGTCGCATTCTCCCGGCAAACGACGCCGGATTTGCCGGTGCGTACGTTTGCCTCGACCGTGCCCCAGCAACCCGATGCGGTCGCTGAGCCGATCCAGGTCGTGGCCCCGGAGTTGCCGCCCGTCCGATTCAAGAATCCCTTCGACAAGACCGAAGTGTTCGAGTTTCCGGCCGGTACCACTCGTGCCGAGGCGCGCGATGCCGTCGCCGAAATTCTCAGACAACGTGCGCAGGAGCGTCTGGCGCAGGAGACGGGCGCACCGCATCGCCGCTGAGGATGCGCGGGTTGTGCTGTGCCGTCAGTTTCGCACCGCAGGTCGCTCGACACTGCGTTAGTCAATAGCAGCGAGTCCGCATTCAAGCGCTGAAAATCGCTGAACACCATTGTCGACGCCGCTGCGCCGTCATGATGCAGCGCACCGCGGCGCTGCCCATTGGGAATGCACGCGTCACGCGACGGCTTAGACATAAGGTCCGATTGCGCCGCCCAGGGTCCGATGAGAGCCTGCTAGAGCCGTCGCAGGTAAGTAAAGAGGGCGGGAACATTTGCGAGGCATATGTCTTGCAAAGTAGGGAGGGAGATTTTTTATCTGCAGGTGGAGCGACTGTGGCACCTACCAAACTGCGGATTGTTTTGATTCTTGCGCTGATCCCGGCGTTGGGGTGGGCCTGTGAGCAGGATCGACGGGTATGCGAGAAACACCTGATCGAGCTGATCGCCT
Organism: Gammaproteobacteria bacterium; assembly: GCA_020029545.1. Taxonomy (GTDB): domain Bacteria; phylum Pseudomonadota; class Gammaproteobacteria; order Steroidobacterales; family Steroidobacteraceae; genus Steroidobacter. The sequence continues at coordinate 3,019 of JAIBJL010000336.1, read as the reverse complement.
ATCGCACCGCGGCGATTGACTATGCGTTCGGCAATGTGTCGGCGGGTCTGCCTGCACAGATCAATGTAAAAATCATCGGCACGGACGATCCTGACTATCGCAGCCTTGGTGGCATGCTGGCGTACGATCCCCTCCAGCACCAACTCCTCCTGCCGTGGCGCATGCTGCACTTGAAGACCCCGAATCCATTGCGTTGGGCGGGTAATTACTGGCCGTACTATCAATCGGCGGCCGCGCAAAAAGAATTCCCAGTGATCGAAGCGATCGATAACGCGTTGTGGAGTGCTTATCTGCAGGAGGCCGCGCGGGCGAAGGGCTTGACCTGGCCACACCAGGACTGCAATTCCGTTGAGGTCGGCACGCGCTTACCCTGTGAAATGTTGCGTTCCGGTATTGTCGAGCATCTCAAGGAAGATCATCTGCGTATATTCAACTCCAACCGCATGGACCGGATCTGGCCCGATGATTTCCTGGCGTTCCAGAAACGCGTGTGGCGCGACGATCTGGAATACGCCGAGGTACAGCGCTACGGGGGCATTGCACTGGTTCGGCCGCTGGTCGGCGAGTTCGGTGTGCCGCGCGTATTGGCGTATATCGCGCAAACACCGTTTCGCGTCGAGGATGGCAACATGCGCGCGTCCGGAGTTCGCTATCAAGCACAGGCGCGACAGGCGCTGAGGACAGCAACGTCGGTGGCTACCACGGCGGGCATGGTCGTGCCCGTCGGCCTGCCGGCGGAACGCCATCTCAAAGTCGACAATCGCGACCATCCGTAGTGCTACGCGGCGGGGCATCGCCCGCCGACATCGAGTTGCCGTCGACCGGTGTGCTTACTGTTCCACCTAGCCTTTTGCATGGGATGTGTAGCGACGTTGTCGTAACACACTCGTGGTGCGCCTGCTCGCCGGCTGAGTTTCGGCCCGACCCGTCTTTCAGGGCTCGCCTCTGCCGTGGCTACAGCCAGATAAGCAAAACCAGCAACGGATGTGCGACCGAATGCTTAAGTTGTCCACAACCACTCAATATGTGGCGCGGTCGGACGTTACAAAGGGAGCGTTGCCGTCATATTAGCGGCCCCCGCGGTTGTCCCCCCGCGGTTGTCGTCGGGTCGACCGGAATCTATCAGTCACATGCGTTTCAAACATCGGATCTGGATGCTGCCTGTTCTGACCGCCGTCATCGTGTCGGCGGGCATTGTCGTCAATTCACGCATCACGGCCAACGCGTCGGCGCGGTTGGAGCGGGTGGAACGAGTGCACTATCCCACGCTCGAAGCCATGCGCAACGCGCGTGCCGATGTCAAGCGTATCCAGGCGACGCTGCAGCAGGCAGTGGCTGAGGGCGACGATGCCGCATTGAAAGCAGCCGGTGGTCAGGCGGACGAATTGCGCAGCTCGCTGCGCAATATGGGCGCGGTGGATCCTGCCAATGAGGCCAGTGCGGCCAAGCTCGGTGAGGCCTTCAACACTTACTACAGCGCGGCGATGGCAGCGACCAGCATCATGCTCGGCAAGTCGACCGGAGATGCAACGTCAGCTGTTGCCGCCATGCAGCGCGAAACCCAGGCGCTCGAAGCGCTGCTGGACAACGGCAACAAGAGTGCTCTGGCGGATTTCAGTGAGGTGCTCAAAGCGGCGTCGGACGATGTGCAGCGCACCGTCACGGTGTCGATCATTTCCGCCGCACTCATGTTGATGTTCCTGGGTGGCGCGTCTTGGGTGTTGATCGGCAGCGTGTTCCGCGCGCTCGGCGGCGAACCGGAAATGGCGGCGCGCATTGTGCGTCGCATCGCGGACGGCGATTTCACGACCGTTGTTGAACTCGACCGCAACGACAGCAACAGCTTGCTGGCGGGAATCGAAACCCTGCGCCGCAAACTCGGCACTCTGATTCAGGATGTGCGCGCCACATCCGGCACGGTGGACTCGGCAGCGAACGAACTGAACGCCGGTATCCTGCAGCTGAGCGATCGTACTTCGCTGCAGGCGGCGAGTTTGGAGACGACCGCCGAAAACATGGAAGTGGTGACCACGACGGTACGACGCACGGCGGACAATGCACGTCACGCCAACGAACTGGCCGTGCAGGCGCGCGAGCAGGCGGAGATCGGCGGTCAGGTCGTGTCGCGTGCCGTTGCGGCAATGACTGAGATCAATGTTTCGAGCACGAAGATCGGTGACATCATCGGTGTGATCGACGAGATCGCGTTCCAAACCAACCTGCTGGCGCTCAATGCGGCGGTGGAAGCAGCGCGTGCCGGCGAGCACGGACGCGGTTTTGCGGTGGTGGCTGTCGAAGTACGCAACCTCTCGCAGCGCAGTGCGACCGCGGCTCGCGAGATCAAGGACTTGATTGCGGACAGTCTCAACAAAGTGCGCGATGGCGGCAAGCTGGTGAATGAATCCGGTCAGCGACTGAACGATATCGTAGCGGCGGCCAAGAAGGTCGCCGATATCATCGGTGAGATCTCTACTGCCAGCCAGCAGCAGGCTGGTGGCGTCGATGAAGTCACCCGTTCCATCAAGCAAATGGATTCGATGACACAGCAGAATGCCGCGATGGTTGAAGAGACTTCATCGGTCGCCACATCGATGTCCGAGCAGGCCAGCGCGTTGAACAATCTGATCTCGCGGTTCAAGGTGGAAGGCGTGGCCGAGCCGGTGGCTCCGCGCGCGGCGGTGATTCCGTTGCGCCAGGCGCAGGCGCAGCCGGCCGCGGCACCCACTCAGGTCAGGCAGCCTGCTGTGAAGCGTGCGGCGTCGGGAGACACGTGGCAGGAGTTCTGATTGCCGGTCGCTGTCGGTTCATGCGTCGCAATCGACAGCGAATTTGATCAGCGCTTAATCAACACTCAAGAAGACGCTGTGCGGGTGCAGATCTCACCAGCCGCAGCGCGTTCCGATACCTGGTCTCAAGTGTGGAATGGCACTAAGTTAAGCCGAATCGGAGTCTTTCTTCACCTCTCCCTTGGGAGAGGTCGCACACCGTGCGGGTGAGGGGAGACGCGACAGCGTCAAAC
>JAIBJL010000335.1 GCA_020029545.1 Gammaproteobacteria bacterium | reverse complement strand
CGACTGAACACGAAACTGATCGGCAACATGCGCACGCGCATGACGCTTTCCTGCAGCTCGCGCATGTTGCGTTCGAGCTGTACCAGACCGGAGCGCAACTGCTCGGCAACCGGCCCGGAAATCTTGGTCCCCAGCTGACTCAGCATGGACTGGGTAATGACGAGTTCACCGACGGTATTCATCAGCTCGTCGATCTTCTCGGTGCTGACGCGAATCGATCCGCCGTCGCCAAGGCCCTGTTTCGGACTTTCGCTGACCTCCGGCGTGGGAACCGCCGTGAGGGACGGACGCGCAGGCTCTGCAGCTTTGGCCTCCGGCGTCGCGTGATCGGCCGCGGCAGCCGCGACGACCGGCGCCGGCGCTATTGCCGACTCCTGTGAAATCTTCAGTTCGCAATCGCCTTCCGCCCAGTCGAAGACCTGCTCGATCACCTCACGAGTGGCATCGGTGACGACCAGCAGAGTCCAGGAAAAGAAACAGGATTCCGGGTCCAGAAATTCCAGTTGCGGCAGCGCGCCGGTGTCCACGGTGGCAGTGAGATCACCGAGTTCCGCCAGTTCGCGCAACATGCGCAGCGGATCGTTGCCGTGCACGAACAGCTGCGGATAGGGACGAAAGTGAATCCGCCATCGATTCGCCGCCGTTGAGGCGACGACGGCGGCAGCGGGTGCGGCAGCTACCGCCGCCACGGCAGCGACTGGCGCAACGACCGGCACGGACTTCTGCGCAATCGCCAGCTCCAGATCGAACTGCAGGTCCGCGACCCGCTGCGGGTCCATCTTTTCCTTGTTCTGCACGGCACGCAGCATCTCGCGCATCACGTCGACCGACTTCAGCAACAGGTCGGTGACATGACGCGTCACCTGCATGCGATTGCCGCGCAGCTCATCGAGCAGCGTTTCGCACGTATGCGTAAATGAGGCGACGTCGGCAAAGCCGAACGTGGCGCTGCCCCCTTTGATCGAGTGCGCGACACGGAAAATCGTCCCAATCAGCTCGGGCTCGGGCGCACCGACGTTCAATTTGAGGAGGGCCGCCTCCATCGAGTCGAGTGCTTCGAAGCTTTCGTCGAAGAAACCATCGTGAAACTGGGCAAGATCGAGCGCCATGCTTACCTCAACACTTTTTTCATTGTCGCGACCAGCTGCGCCGGCTCGAAGGGCTTGACGATCCAGCCGGTAGCGCCCGCGTCCTTCCCCTCGCGTCTGCGATCGAGCGACGCTTCGGTGGTCAGCATGAGAATCGGTGTGTGCCGGTAGCCGGCTTCGGCGCGCAAGGCGCGAATCAGCTCGATGCCATCCATCTGCGGCATATTGACGTCGGACAGCACCAGGTCGAAGGTGGACTTGCGGGCCAGCTCCAGCGCCTGCTGTCCGTCTTCGGCCTGCGTCACCTCAAAGCCGGCGGCCGACAGCGTCAATCGCACCATCTCGCGCATCGAGGGTGAATCGTCGACTGCGAGAATTCGCGTCATGCTGCACCTGCTTCCGGCAACGCCAGTACGTCCTGTACTCCGAGCAGCCGGACCGCGTCGACGAGCGCCGGCGGACTTCCGAGCCATTCCACCATCCCATTGCGCTCGGCGCGATCGCGCACGAAGGCATACAGCAACTGCACCGTTGCGGTATCAACCCGCTCGACGCTGCGCACATCGATCACCACCGGCGCCGGCAATTCGAGCAGCTTCATCAGTTCGATCTTCAACGCTGTGGCATCCTTGACCGTGGAGTGGGAAGGCAACGCGACAATCGGATCGACCGGGCCACCTCCCTGCTCAGCGACGATCGGGGTTTCCAGGATGGCCGTCGCATCCGCTGCGGCATCCACGGTCTGGGGCGCCAGGATCGCGAGCGTCGCGGTATCCGTTGCCTGCTGCTCCACTGCATCCATCACGGTAGCAGCCTGCGGGACTGCGTCACGGACGGCGGCGGAAGCGCGCTTGCGTTTTGGGGCTTTGGTTGACACGTTCACTCGTCGGATTGAGTTGCCGGGTGACGCGCCTGTCGCGTCCATTTCACGGTTTCGCTGTGCGTATCGGCATTTGCCGCGGTGGCTTTAGGTGAGCTGCGTCTCGTCATGACAATAATTGGTGCGGCCGGGACCCCTGCCTGCGAAGGCCTTGCATCACTTCCCCTAAAGCCCGCCGCATCGCTGCCGTTAAATGAGTGACTTGTGTCACGGTAAAGCAACACATTCCGGATTAAGGCAATGCGACTCGACGTTCTCAGCGCCCCTCGTCCCGCTACACCGACAGTTGCCGCTCCCGGCATGCTGGCGGAATGGCGTGTCGGCGCATTGCTGCAGGCAGTGGCCGTTCGCGATGCGACCACCGGCCAGCTGTTTCTGGACATCGGCAACTCGCGATATCCGGCGCGCATCGCATCCGGCGACGGCTCCGGCCCCTCCGAAGGCGAGCAGCTGCAACTGCGCGTGCTGCGCAACAGCCCGGTGCTGGCACTGGAAACCCTGTCATCGACAGCACAGACGCAGGAAGGTGAAGTGACGGCCGATGCGCTGCGCAGATATCTGCCGCGCCAGGCTAGCCCTGCATTGATGTCATCGAACCTGGGCTGGATTGCGCGCAACGCCGGCAGCGGCGCAACCGGCAATCTGCCGCGCTCGATCGTGCAGGCAGTGACTACGCTGTGGCAGGCGCTTCCCGAAGCATCATCGCTGGGCGATGCCAAGGCACTGGAACAAGCCGTGATGCGTTCCGGCGCATTCCTGGAATCGACATTGGCCGGCGGCAACGCCGCCGACACGGCCATTGCGGCACGCACCGATCTGAAAGCGTTGATGCTGCAACTGAGCCGGGCGTTGAGCGAACAGGGTGCGCGGCCGGCAGCCGCGCTGACCGAGACCTCGCCCGCGCCGTTACCCAACGCGCACGGTCCACTGGGCTCGCTGCCGGCGGCACCGGCAACATTGTCGTTGCTGGATGCGCCCGGCGCGCAGATGAACGAGTTGTCGCGCCAGGTCGATGGCGCACTGGCGCGACTCACGACGGTCCAAGTGGCCAACGCCACACAGGACTCGGCCACGCCTTCGATAATGATCGAATTGCCGGTACGACACGAAGCGCGTGCCTCCATTCTGCGGCTACGCGTCGAACGCGATGCAGCCCGGCAACAGGACACTGGCGGTGGCGCGCAATCCTGGACGGTCGAGGCGGCGGTCGATCTCGGCGCGATCGGCGCATTACATGCCCGCGTGACCCTCGCCGGCCATCGCATCGGCGTGCAGTTGCGCGCCGAATCGCCTGCTGTGGTCGACTCTTTGTCCGCGCGCGCACTAGAACTCGAATCGATGCTGCGCGAGTCCGGTTTCGACGTCGACCGGATCGTTTGTCTGCACGGCATGCCCGCCGGCGACAGCGGTTCGCGCCCTACCCGCCTGTTGGATGTACGCGCATGAACGATCCCCGTCCCCGCAATCCCCTCGCCGTCGCGCTGCACTACAACGGCAACGGTGCACCTCGAGTCGTCGCCAAGGGCGGCGGACATGTCGCCGAAAAAATTCTCGAAACGGCGCGCGAACACAAAGTGCCTCTGCAAGAGGATGCGGCGCTGGCCGCCACGCTGTCGCGCATTGAACTGGGCCGCGAGATTCCCCGAGAACTGTTCGTTGCGGTGGCTCATGTACTGGCGTTCGCGTGGTCCGTTGCAGGCAAACGTGATGTCATGGTGCGAGAGAAGAACTCTTGAGGAGGCGGGATTGGGGAGTCGGGAGTCCCGATTCCGCATCCTTACCCGACGACGCTGAGCAGTGAACCGCGTTGACGACTGGCTGAGGCCGGTGCCCGCGTCAGCATTTCACGTTCCTCTTCCCGCTGGGCCTGCGAATCGGTGCGCTCATCGAGCTCGCGCGTCGGCGCAACCCGCGGCGTGGGCGCGCGAGGATGCGCGGGCGCGGCAGCGGTTCGTGACGTGGTGATGGGCGCGGCCGGGCGTTGCGGCGCTCCCTGAAGTCGCAACAGCAGTTCGGCTTCATGACGAGTGAGGCCGCAATTCGCCACGATCTCGCTGGCAGCGGCACCGTTGCGCGCCAGGCGCGTCGCAATCTCATAGCCACGCTGCGGGCTGCCGGTAGTGACCGGTGCGAGACGCGACTCCTGTTCGGCGCGTTCGCTCAGGGCCTCAAGCCGCGCATTCATGACGCTGATGGTTTCGTGCAGGCTGCGCACTTCAGCGAAGGTCCGTTCGATCTGCGCATGCAGGTTGCCGCTGAGCAGTTCGTCGCTGCGGCGCCAGCGGATGAAAGCCAGGGCGAAAATCCAGAACGCCCCGAGCAGCAACAGTGCACGACCGGCGATCAGCACCACTTCCAGCGAGGGATTGGGCAGCGTTTCGAACATGGACAGCTCCTGTGACGCGGATCACACCGTGACGAACCGGAAAAGCCGCAGCGCCAGAAACCCGACGCGCGCATCCGCTGCACAGGAGAAAGCAGTTTTTGTGCCACGGCCGCCGGCACGAGCAGCGCCAGCCCCACGATTGCGACTGCCGTCACAACGCGCAGCGCGATTCCCATGGCCGGCGCTTGTAATCCGCGTCCTGAGATCGAGCGTCGGTGCCGGCGAGCGCACAGATGATGAAGGTACACGCCGCGATCACTGCATGCATGGTGAGAGCGGTCAGCAAATTAAATGGCCCGACGAGATTCGGTCTTCATCTTTAGAAAAAAATCAAATGCTCCTATCCGCTCCGGTTTGAAGTTGGTTCGAAGCAAAGTCCGGAATCTAGGCAATCGGACACTCCGAACGGGCCACTTGCTCGTTTTGGCACACTGGTGCACCTCGCGGATCAGGTTTTGATGCCTATACGTCCCGTATAGTCAATCCGATTCAGAAGAATACAAATCTCCTTGTCCGAAATGTACTCGTCAACTGCCTTTCTTGCGCCTTCCCAGTGCCCGTAATCATCAATAATTAGCACGCCGTTTGGCTGCAGCAGCGGGAACAAATGAATTAGCTCATGCTTCGTCGATTCATACCAATCAGTATCGAGTCTAAGCACTGCAATTTTCCGTGGAATGGTTTTCGGTATCGTGTCCTCTACCTTCCCTTCTACAAAGAAAATATTGTTGTTTTTGTAGCCGGTACTTAAGGTATTTTCCCTTACTTCCTCCAAAGAGGAAAAACACCAATCCGATGCATCCTCGGCTGTCTTGAGATCAGAGAAAGTTTTGTGGGCCTTATCACCCTCAAATGAAACATCGGCTTCGGTCGGCTCGCTCATACCGGCGAAGGTATCGTACAAATAGAATTCCCTAGTCTCGTCCCCGAGTTTCTTGAGAGTTAGCATCATTGCCATTGTCGAACCACCCTTCCACACTCCACATTCAACCATCGCTCCATCTATTTTATTTGTTACGACGTAACGAACCGCATCGATGAGTGCATTTATCCTCTCTGGGCTTGTCATCGTGTACGGTTTAACGGCTGTACATATTTCAATATTTGTATCGTCGAAATCAGGCGGATAAGACGGCTGAGCAGAGTCTTCCCGATATCGAACCATATCGATTCCAAATCGCCGCACCAGTGCGCGAACTGAAGTAGTTACAGTGCCCATCAATATCTCCTATATTTTCCGCGTCTCGAGGATATCAAGCGCGCGGTCTTGGTATCTCGGCCATTAGCAGG
>JAIBJL010000614.1 GCA_020029545.1 Gammaproteobacteria bacterium | reverse complement strand
TGGTCGAGCCCGACCCCTTCCTGCAGAGCACGCTGGAAGGCGAGTTTCGCCCCGGCCATTTCCACGGCGTGGCCACCGTGGTGCTCAAGCTCTTCAACATCGTGCAGCCGCACGCCGCGCTGTTCGGCAAGAAGGACTACCAGCAATTCCTGGTGCTCTCGGCGATGGTGCGCGAACTCAACCTGCGCGTCGAAGTGCTGCCCGGCGACACCGTCCGCGCCAGAGACGGTTTGGCCCTGTCCTCGCGCAACGGCTACCTGTCGGAGGCCGAGCGCGCCGAAGCGCCGCAGCTCTACCGCCTGCTCAACGCGATGCGCGAGATGATCCTCGCCGGCAGTTGCGACTATGGCACCCTGCAAAGCGAAGCCATGGAAGAACTGGCTTCGCGCGGCTGGGTACCGCAGTATGTTGCGGTGCGACGCCGCTCTGACCTAAAATCCCCCACCGCTCTGGATTCCGGGCTGGTGATCCTGGCCGCCGCCTTTCTCGGCACGACGCGCCTGATCGACAATCTGGAAGTCTAGGTTCTCGCCAAACGCCGCCCCTTGACTAGGAACTGAACATGCAACGCACCATGCTGCAGGCCAAGATCCACCGCGTCACCGCCACCCATGCCGAGTTGAACTACGAAGGTTCGTGCGCGATCGACCAGAACCTGCTCGACGCCAGCGACATCCGGGAATACCAGGCGATCGACATCTACAACGTCACAAACGGCGAGCGCTTCTCCACCTACGCCATCAGCGCCGAGCGCGGCAGCGGCGTGATCTCGGTCAACGGCGCCGCCGCCCGGCGTGCCGCCGTCGGCGACATCCTGATCATCGCCTGCTACTCGGCCTACAACGAACTCGAACTGCAGAAGTACGAACCCAAACTGGTCTACGTCGACGGCCGCAACCGCATCGTGCGCAAGGGAAACGCAATTCCGGTGCAGATGGCCGGCTGACGCATCGCTTTATCTGCGAAAAGGGCCGCCGTGTGCGGCCCTTTTTGTTGCATCGGCCGGAGAGGCGCATGGATACTGGCTCTCCGGTCGACTTGCCGTGCGATCGCCGGTCCATGCGCGTTCTGGCCTGCCCTGCCCTGCCCATCCCGTGCAGCTTCTGGCGGTGCCGAATTTCCGGCGTCGCAACGGGTTTGGTCGCGAGGTGGGCGGCCCGCCGGCGGCAGGACCGGCGCCTGGGGCACCGTCTGCCGCCCATTCGACATATTGCGCGACGAATCCTTTTCATGTATCGATTGCGCTCGTTCTTGCCGCCGAGTCATCCGCGTTTAAGAAGTTGGCGGGATGATCCGTATACGTCGACGACTCCTAAAAGACGCAATTGGAAGCTTTTCGGAGGTTGACTTGTCGTAGGGCCTCTCAAACACCGCCCCGTCGGCCCTTGACCAAGAGCCCTGTGGCTGCTCCGCGGAGATTCGTCGCGAGGGCGTTGTCCACCGGCAAAGACTCGTGAGATACTGTTCGGACATCCATGCTAGCTAGATCTGTGCTGGCAAACTTTGCTGTACTACCAGTCGTCAGACGCACATGCAGACGTACAAGACGATCTCGCTCTTCTCAGGCGCCATGGGCCTAGATATCGGCATGCATCAGACACGGCGCTTCGAGTTGGTCGCCGCAGTGGAGAAGGTACCGGCCTTCTGCGAGACGATCCGGCTCAATGTTCGGAAGCAGCGCCTAAGTGGCACACCTTTGGTGTTTGAAGGCGACATCTCGAACATCGACCCTCACGAGGTGATGGCAGCCGTGGGGCTCAAACCGGGTGAATTAGACGTCCTTGTCGGCGGACCACCATGCCAATCGTATAGCACCGCGGGCAGACGAGGCACGACGCAAGACCCGCGGGGAACCCTACTGTGGCAGTTCCTGCGATTCGTCGAGGCAATGCGACCGAAGATATTCGTAATGGAGAACGTGCGAGGGCTGATCTCGGCAGCGCTACGTCACAGGCCGATAAGTGAGCGGGGAGCAAAACCACTTGAACCCGATGAGATGCCTGGCTCGGTAGTCCAGATGTTCTCACGCGACCTTCAAGCGATGGCTGGCGATGGCTATCACATGGATGTTTTCGAGGTGAACTCTGTTAACTATGGTGCGCCTCAGATTAGAGAGCGCGTCCTGTTCATTGGGAATCGCTTCAACGCTCGGGTCGACTTTCCCACCCCTACTCATGGCAATCCTGCGGATCAAGAGGATGGCGTCCAGCCTGTTCAGTCCTCACTACTCGATCCGGAGCCTAAAGCGGAACCGTGGCGGTCGCTCGGTGACGCCCTGTCAGGCCTTGTCGATCCCGACCCGCGAGTAATGGACTTTAGCGAGCGCAAGAAATCCTTCCTTTCGCTAATTCCACCCGGATCCAACTGGCGAAGCCTTCCAGAAGAACTTCAGAGAGAATCAATGGGGAAGGCGTGGTTCGCCAAGGGCGGACGTTCTGGATGGTGGCGACGGCTGACGACGGATTTGCCCTGTCCCACGCTGGTTACATTACCCAACCACGCTAGTACATCCCTTTGCCATCCAAACGAAACTAGAGCGCTTTCGGTCCGAGAGTACGCACGAATTCAGGAGTTTCCAGACTACTGGGAGTTCAGCGGAACGCTTGCAGAGCAGTACACGCAAATTGGCAACGCCGTACCTACCCGCCTCGGCGTGGTCGCGGGCACCGTTGTCGCTGAGACCTTGGACAAACTCCAAGATAGACGCTGGAAGAAGTACGACACCGTCCGAGAAGGCTTTCGGTTGGTCTACCTGCAATCGCACATTCGAACCCGCAAGTGGTTCAAGGATGGAAAGACATTCGTTTGGGGTGACGGCCAGGACGAAGACACTAGGTATGCTGCGCCCAAGACCAAGCAGAGGGTTAGCACCCTACGTTCGTGCGCAGTAATGCAGGACGGCTGATGGCAAGCAGAAATCCAAATCTCCCCTCGCGAGTTCCGAAGACAGTATTCTCCAAGGCCAACTTACTCGCAGACCTCCAGGCAGTAGACACTGACCCCGCATCCAGGAATCGAGTATTGGCGCTCGAAACGGGGTTCCGTCAGCGGGTCAAGAGTCACATCGCGTCACTGCCTATTGCAAATGCCCTACTTGAAGATTTGGTTCGTCGGGGGAATCTGTGGGTGGATTTCGGAGTCTTTGAAGGATCGGCGGCAGCATGATCGGCGCTTGGCGGTGTGCATTTGCTGAATGACGTGGATGCGCTTTCGATAGAAGAACTGCTGCG
>JAIBJL010000059.1 GCA_020029545.1 Gammaproteobacteria bacterium | reverse complement strand
GCACCCTCTTAGGTGCTTGATTTCGGGAGCGCCGCGAAAGTCGCGCCTTTCGCAAGCGACGTCGCAAAACGGCAGGGACAGCCTTTTGCGACACCCTCGCAAGGAGGGGAGAAGGAACCCGCTTGAATCCATGCGCGATACACCCGCGGTTGGCTTGCTGCAACAGGTCTAGCCAGTAGCCCATCGTGCTGCACCCGACCTACATGGATGTAGGAAGTGCCGAGCTGCGTCGGGAACGCAGCCGGCCGACCCCGAAGTATGAAACGTATCTCATCGAGTGCCACCCGGGTACATGGCCGTTCCAGCACTTCCTGCGCCCACGGCATTTACACATCCATGTGCAGCAGATGTACCCCGCCGCGGATGCGGCGAGAGCCGAGCAAAAACCACGCTTTTTGCTTGGCTCCACGACCCTCGTGACAGGGCCGCTCGTGCACATCCTGTGCTCCGCGGCATTCGTGCATCCATGCACGTCAGAGTCCGATGGGTCGTTTCATATCAGTAGCCAGCTTACCCGTAGCCAGCTTACCCTTCCGGTCTTAGAAGTTACCGGTTCAATACAATGTCCGACTCAACCCGTCCGCTCAAATTTTCCACGCGCTGCATTCATGCGGGGCAGAGTCCCGATCCGTCGACCGGTGCGGTGATGCCGCCGATTTCCGTGTCGTCGACGTACGCGCAGTCGAGTCCTGGTGTCCACAAGGGGTACGACTACTCGCGCACGCGCAATCCGACGCGCAACGCCTGGGAGCGGTGCATCGCGGATCTGGAAGGCGGCATTCGCGGCTTTGCCTTCGCCTCCGGGATGGCGGCCACCAGCACGTTGATCGAGTTGCTGGACGCCGGCAGTCACATGGTCGCGATGGACGATCTGTACGGCGGATCGTTCCGCTTGTTCGAACGGGTCCGTAAGCGCACCGCCGCGCTGACCACGACGTTTGCGGATCTGTCGAACATGGAGGCACTCGCTGCGGCCGTGCGCCCCGAGACAAAAATGATCTGGATCGAGACGCCCACGAATCCCACGCTGCGACTGGTCGATATTCCACAAGTCACGGAATTCGCCCGCCAGCGCGGCATTGTCACCGTCGTCGACAACACCTTCGCGAGCCCGTGGGTGCAGCGTCCGCTGGAGCTGGGTGCAGACATCGTCATGCATTCGGCGACCAAGTATCTGAACGGTCATTCGGACATGGTCGGCGGCATTGCCGTCACGGCGAATGCAGATCTCGCTGAGAAGATCGGATTCCTGCAAAACGCGGTCGGCGGTATCAGCGGGGCGTTCGATAGTTTCCTGGCGCTGCGTGGCTTGAAAACGCTGGCACTGCGCATGCGGCAAACGAGCGAGAATTCGCAACAGATCGCAGAGTGGCTCGAACATCATCCGCAAGTGACGAAGGTGCTGTATCCCGGATTGCCGAGTCATCCGCAACACGCGTTGGCGAAACGACAGATGCAGAACGGTTTCAGCGGCATCGTGACCTTCTTCGTCAAAGGCGGGCTGGCCGAAGCCAGGCGATTCCTGGAACACCTGCGGATCTTCACGATTGCCGAGAGTCTCGGCGGTGTCGAAAGCCTGGTCGATCATCCGGGGCTGATGACCCATGCCTCGATTCCACCCGAGAAGCGTCGCGCGCTGGGCATCGACGACACGCTCATTCGCCTCTCGGTCGGCATTGAAGACGTGGAAGATCTGATCGCGGACCTGGATCAGGCATTGCGCAGCTGAAGAGGGCGACCGGCGCCCGCGATGCGGGTGTCATGGACCGGCGAGTTCCCCATCGGCGTGCCGCCGATCTACATGGATGTAGGAAGTGCCGAGCTGCGTCGGGAACGCAGCCGGCGGACCCCGAAGCATGAAACGTATTTCATCGAGTGCCACCCAGGCACATGGCCGTTCCAGCGCTTGCGCGCAGCAGGAATGCGCAGCGCAATGCCCGAGTCGCTGTTTCAGACTAGGGCAAGTGTGGGAGAGGGGCGTGGGTGGTCCGGCGGCACAGGGCGGGTTCCACGTTCCGATTGCCAACCTGCGAGCTTCCCGCGATGATTCGCCCAATCACGGCAGCCCACAGCCAGGCATGCAAGGCCGGTCATAGCGGTCGTCGTGATGGATCTCGTGATGGAACTTAACGAACAGAGCCGTTTAATCGCGGCCGCAGGGAGACCGCAATGACATCCGAAACGTCCATTCGACCAGTGCAACCGCAAACCATCGGTGAAGTACTCGATACCAGTTTTCGACTCTATCGCCTGTCGTTCGGTAAAGTCTGGCCGCTATGCCTGCTGATGGCCGTCGCCTCCAGTCCGACTGCGGTGTACATGTTTGCGCATCCGCAACCACAGCCCAGTGCGGACAACCCATTCGCGGCGCTCGCCATGTTTGAGAATCCCACGTATTGGGTGAGCTACCTGATCGGCACGGTATTGACGCTTTGCGTGATGGGGGCGCTGTACCTGCGGCAGAATGCCGTCGGCAGCGGCGAGGATCTGTCCAACATTCAGGCACTGCGATTGGCAGTCCCGAAAGTGTTGCCACTATTCGCCATGAGTATCCTGTTTGCGATCGCAGTCGCTGTCGGCACCTTGCTGCTCCTTGTGCCCGGTATCATTCTGATGTTGAGCCTGTCGCTGTGTTTCGTCATTGCGCTCATCGAAGACCGCGGCCCGCTGAACAGCCTCATTGGGAGTCACCGGCTGGTGTGGGGCAACTGGTGGCGGACGTCTGTCATCATGACGGTGGCAGTGATCCTCGTCATCGTGCTGTATGTCGCGGTCGGCTTTGCCATCGGCGTGACCGCGCCGCTGGTCGTGAACCGCACCGACGCCGCGCTCTACACTTTCATTGTCAGTCAATTGGTGGCGATGAGTGCAGGCGTGCTGGTGACTCCGTATTTCATTGCGTTGATGCTCACCGTTTACTGGGATCTCAAGCTGCGCAAACAGGGCGGCGACCTCGCGGCACGCGTCGGCGCGCTGGGCACGGTCTGATCATCCTGCCGCGTTGCCCATCGCGCTGCGCACGACCTACATGGATGTAGGAAGTGCCGAACTGCGTCGGGAATGCAGCCGGCCGACCCTGAAGGATGAGACGTACCTTGTCGAGCTCCACCCGGGCACAGGGCCGTTCTCGCGCTTCCTGCGCCCACGGCATTGGCACGTCCATGTGCAGCAGCCGTTCTCGCGCTTCCTGTGTCCACGGCATTCGTGCGTCCACGCACATCAGAGTCCGATGGGTCGTTTCATACTAGCGCTGCTGCTGTGGCCGCTGGCAATGACCAGCGGGGCAGCAGCTCCCGCGCAGGATAGCGATGCGAATATCATCGTCAGTTGCGCGCGCGACGCTGACGAAGATATCGTCGGACTCACCGAGCTTGATGCCGAATGTCCCGGCCTGGAGCCTGCGCTGGTCGATGCCGGCCTCGCGCCATTCATCTCCGAGGCGCAGTCCGCAGCGCTGACCAGCGCTGCGTTAAGCGATCTGGCGCAGCTGCGCGAGCATTATCGTCAGTTGCCGGCCTTGCACACATTGAGCATCGATCAGGTGGCGCAGGTCGCGCGCGAACTCGAACAGGTCAAAGCCGCGCGTCCGCTGACATGGCGCGAGCGCCTCTCGCAGTGGGTGCGCCAGTTCTTCGATCGGCCCCAGTCGAATGGTTCGTCGTGGCTGGCAGAGTGGCTGCGTAACAAGTCGCTGCCACAGAAAGTCACGGATGTCATCGTCACCGGACTGATTCTGCTGGTGATCGTGCTGGCACTTATCGTCCTGATCAACGAACTGCGTGCGGCCGGTGTGTTTCGCAAGCGCGTGGCCCGCAAAGCGGCTGGGCTCGGCAGCAATGGGATGCCTGGCTCGACGATGCCGTTGACCTTCGCCGACATCTCCGCCGCACCGTTGCGCGATCAGCCCTCGTTGTTGTTGCAGCTTGTCGTAAATGCACTCGTCGATGCGGGGCGGCTTCAGGCCGCGCGCAGCCTCACGCATCGAGAACTGGCCCTCCGAGCCCGGTTCGATGCCTCGCTGCAGCGCGAACAGTTTTCCCTGCTGGCCACGGGTGCGGAACGCGCCCGCTACGGTCGTGACGTGCCGACGGCGACGCAGGTCGAGGCGCTGTTGACCGATGGCCGTGCACTGCACTCTCAGATCGCTGCCGCGCCTGCCGAGCGTTCGGGCGATTCGGCATGAAGGACCGCATGCTGACATTGGCGCTGGCCGTCGCTGCGTTCGCGCTGTTCTATGCCTTGTTCTTTGCATCGCACGGTCCGCAGACCGAGCCTGTCTCGCGCCCCGTCAGTACCGAACAGGGACCGAATGGCTATCTGGTCATGCAGCGCTGGCTGGCATCGCAACACGTGCCGCTGCAATCGTTTCGACAGCGCTACGACAAGTTGCCCTCGGGCGGGCAGGGTGCAGCGGACGGCAATCTCTTGATTACGACCGTGCCGCATTTGCTGCCGGTGCGCAGTTCCGAACAGATGGCGTTGCGTCTTTGGGTCGAGCGCGGCAACACGTTGCTGATTCTCGCCGGACTTGCCGATACGCCGGAATGGTCGATGGGCGAGGGTTACGATCCGGCGGCGCTCGCGAATCTGTCGGCCATCAGCGGCATGGACTTCGTGCAGGTCACGGGCGTTGAGCCGCCGCGGGATACAAAGACGGCGGATGGGCCTGCTTCCGAAGTGGCGAAGGGCACGGAACAGGATGTCGAGGACGATGCGCAGACGTCGCGCGATCGGGCCGATGCCGATTCCGCCGCTGCAGCATCATCGACCTCAGCCGCCCCACCAGCCGCCCCACCAGCCGAGCCAACGACGAGCGACGGCGCCGGGCAGCGCGCCAAGTCTGCTCGCAATCTTTCGACCGTACTGCGCAATGGCGGTCGCTTCGCGACACCGGTGCGTCACGAACTGATACCGAACGGCACGCATCCGCTGCTATCCGGTGTGCGGTCCGTCGTTGCGCTATCGGAGTATCCGAGCGAGCAGTTTCATGCCGAGGCCGACGAGGTGAGCGTCGTGCTCGAACTCGCACGCGACAAAGACGCGGACGAACCTGTCATGTGGCTGGCGCAAATGGGTCTCGGCCGCGTGATCGTCAGCGGCTTCGGCAGCGTGTTCACGAACAAGCTGCTGGCGCAGGCCGACAATGCGCAGCTGCTGGCCAACATCGTCGCTACTTCGCTGCGGGGTGGGCAGGTCATCATCGATGATACCCATCAGGGGAGTGTGAGCTTCTACGATGCTCAGGCGTTTTTCAGCGATCCGCGTCTGCATCGGACATTGTGGTGGTTGGTGGCGCTGTGGCTGGTGTTTATCCTTGGACCGCAACGACTGCGCGCGCGGCCATCGTCATGGCAACCTGTCGATATCACTTCGTTCGTGCGCAGCACCGGTGGTTTCCTGGCGCGTGTCGTCCGGCCATCGGCCGCAGCACAACAATTGTTCGAACATTTTTTTCGCGGACTGCGCGGCCGCGATTCGTTGCCGGGCGCCGAGCCGGACTGGCAATGGCTTGAAGCGCATTCCACAGTGACGGCTGCAGACTTGCGTCAATTGCAGGATCTGCATCGTCGGACACTGCAAGGCCGGCGTGTCGATCTGCCGCGCTTGCACAATCTGCTGACGCGCGTCCGTCGCGCCATTGAAGGTTAAGGAATCACGATGACCAACGCGCTGGAACATCTCGAGCAGCAATTGCAGCAACAGCTTGGCGCCGCCGTCATCGGTGTGCAGCCCGTCATTCGCGCACTGACGATTGCAATCGTCGCGCGCGGTCACGTGCTGCTGCAGGGAGCGCCGGGCCTCGGCAAAACGCTGCTCAGCAAGACACTCGCGACGTCGCTAGGCGGCACCTTCAAGCGCGTGCAAGGCACCTCCGATCTGATGCCGGCCGACATTACGGGTGTCCACATATTCGACGCCGAGAAGCGGCAATTCCTGTTTCGGCGCGGGCCGCTGTTTGCGGATGTGCTGCTCGTCGATGAGATCAATCGCGCCGGTCCGAAGACGCAATCGGCTCTGCTTGAGGCGATGGAAGAGCGCCAAGTGACCGTCGATCGGGAAAACTATCCGTTGCCGCGCAACTTCCTGGTGATCGCGACGCAGAATCCGCGCGAGTTCGAGGGTACGTATCCACTGCCTGAATCACAACTGGATCGCTTCATGCTGCGCGTGGATCTGAGCTATCCGCAGCGCGCCGACGAACTTGCCGTGATCGACCGCTATAGCAGCGTCGATGCGCACGCAGAGCCATCCGCCACTGTGGCGATTACGCCCGACATGCTGGCGCAGGCGCGGGCCGCGTTGGCAGGGATTCATGTCGCTCCCGAGTTGTCCGCCTATATCGTCGATATCGCGGCCGCATCGCGCGAGCACGCGCACGTCAGCCTGGGATTGTCGACTCGCGGCGTGCTGGCGCTGGTACGAGCAGCGCGCGTCAGTGCGGGGTTGCGCGGCGGAGAGTTCGTCACGCCTGACGACGTCAAATCGGCGGCGCCGCTGGTGATGCCGCATCGGCTGGTACTGGCGCCTGAAGCCGTGCTCGATGGCGTGTCGGAGCAGCAGATCACGATGCGATTGCTGGAACAGACTGCCGTGCCGCGGTGAGCGGATGAGCCTGCGCCAGAATGCGTTGCTGCTCACGGTGCTTACCGTACTGATCGCCATCGCCGGCGACTGGAGCAGCAGTGCGGCGTTCAGCGGCGCGTGGCGGTTGCCTGTCGCGTTGTTGTTACTTGGGCTTGCGTATGAGTCGTGGTGTGTCGCGCGGGTGCAGTTCACTGCCGCATTGCAGCCGCGGGGACGAATCGCGCTGGGACAACCCGTACAGCTCGAACTTACGTTGCAGCAGTCGGCAGCGCGTGCAGCGACACTTGAAATTGCGATCGATGCACCGGAGTCGGCCGACATGGCTGCGGATGTGCACACGCTCAGCTTCGACGGTGTCGGCGAGGCCGTCGCGATGCGGGTGTCCATGACGCCGCGACGCTTAGGATCGCAAGCATGGCCGGCATTGCGCATTCGAGTTGCGGGTCCGCTGGGCCTGGCATGGTGGTCGCGCCGGTTGCCCGTGGACTTCGAGATGCGGGTCGTACCCGACCTGTTACGACGCGTCGCTACCGCAGCAGGCGCCGCCAACAGTGGCGTCCAATCGCGTCCCATCGTGGGCGCGGGTGCCGAGATACTGCAGCTGCGCGACTATCGCATCGGCGATCCACAGAATCTGATCGACTGGAAAGCCGTGGCGCGCACCGGCCGCATGGTCACGCGGGATTTTTCCGAAGATCAGCATCTGGAGATCGTGATTGCGGTTGACGCCGGCCGGACCGCCGCATTGCGTGCCGGCAGGCTCGATCGTCTCGGTCACTATGCGAACCTGGCAGCGCGATTCGCCGAGTATGCGATTGCGAACGACGATCGCGTAGGGCTCATCGTGTTTGCAGACCGGCCGCTGGCCGTGCTGCCGCCCGGCAGGGGCATCGGCACGGTGCTCAACATTCGCGCGCTGTTGGCGGCAACGACGCTGGCCCAAGCCGAATCGAATCCGCTGAACGCCGCGGTGCGCATTCGCTCGCTGGTGCGTCATCGCAGCCTGGTGGTGCTGCTCACCGATCTTGACGATGCGACTGTTGCCGGGCAACTGGCGAGCGCGGCGCGACTGCTGCTGCCGAAGCATCTGCCGCTCATTGCGGGGCTGGCGAGTCCCGAAGCCGAAGCGCTGCGTGACGCTGAAGCGCGCGCCTGGCTCGATCCGTACGAGTCGCTTGCTGCACAGGACTATTGCGCGCGCCTTGAACGCAATGTTCGCGCCTTGCGTGCGCTCGGTGCACCGGCATTGATCGCGCCTCCCGAGCAACTGGAGTCCGCGGTCTTCGGCGCGTATGCGGATTTCCGGCGGCGCCGACGTATTTAGCCCTATTTAGCCCTGCTCCGCCTCGCTGTCCTCTCGCGTCGTTGTCTTGTCGATCTTCAGCCGGCCGGCTTTGCGCAGGGCGTCGCGCAGCACGTATTCGATCTGCGCATTGACGCTGCGCAGTTCATCGTTCGCCCACGCCTGTACCGCCTCGATGATGTCGGCGCTGATTCGCAGCGGATAGGCTTTCTTGTCGGCCACGCAGGTAGTGAAGGCGACGTCGAGTCTTTAACTGTACAGCGTGCCGGTATTCACGATGGGTTGTGTACCGCGCTCGCCGCACAGGACGACCAGCAGGTTCGACACCATCGCAGCCTTGCGCTCCTCATCGAGTTGCACCATGCCTTTCGCAGCGAGCTGATCCAATGCCATGTGGACCATCGATACCGCGCCTTCGACGATTCGCGATCGGGCCGCAATGATGGCGGACGCCTGCTGTCGCTGCAGCATCGCCTGGGCGATTTCGGCCGCATAGGCGAGGTGGCTGACACGCGCTTCGATCACCGTGACGCCCGCACGCGCGAGACGATCCTGAATTTCTTCTTTCAAATGCTGATTGATCTCGGAGGAATGCGAACGTAGTGCGATCTTATGTTCTTCCTGCAGATCATAGGGATAGCTTGTGGCCATCTGGCGCAGCGCGGACTCGCTCTGCACATGGACGAAGTTTTCATAGTTGTCGACATTGAACACGGCTTCAGCCGCGTCGTGCACTTGCCACACGACCACCGAGGCGATCTCGATCGGCGAGCCTTCGAGGTCGTTGACCTTGAGCTTGCCGGACTCGAAGTTGCGCACTCGCAGACTGATCTGCTTTTTGGAGTACAGCGGATTGGCCCAGCGCAAGCCGCTATGCAGGTCCACGCCGACAAACTTGCCGAAGAACTGCAGAACCGCTGCTTGGTTGGGCTGGACGATATACAGCCCAAAACCCGCCAGGATCAGCAGTGCCGCAATCAGGACGGGCAATAGAAAAGCGACCGGGGGAGAGAATGCCTGCACCTGCTGGCTCAGCCACCACACATCGAGGGCCAGCGCCGCGACCAGAACCAGTACCGCCGGCACGCCGGGCAATGTAATGACGCGACGATCCTGCATGGCGATTTCCCTCTGAACCCTGAATTCGCTGCTAGTAGATATCAAAATGATATCACATTGCAAGTCAGTGTCGGAAAAGAGGCGGCGGTGGGTCAATGGATGCGGTGGGCCGGCGTCCGAACAACCGTCCGGTCAATGCACTCAGCATCAGCAGCCAATAACAGAGGCCGACGATGAAGCGATTGAGCAGCGGAAAACTCGCATCGGGCGACAGGTAGCCTTCGATAAAACCGCAGCCGATCAGCAGCAATGCGCACAGCAGCAGGAGCTTGCTGGCTTGAGTCGTTGCATGCTGGAAGGACTCGCGGCGTGTCGGATACGTCGGGCGAATCAGCGATTCTCCCACCATCGCGCCGGCCGCACCGGCAAGGCAGATCACGGACAATTCGACCATGCCATGCGCCGTGATGAACTTCAGCAACTCACCCGCCATCCCGTGCCGGGCAGTGAACGCAAACATCGCGCCCAGCATCAAGCCGTTGAAACCGATGATGTACAGCGTGCCGAGTCCGAAAAAAATACCCAGACAGAATGCCGTGAGGCTCACGACGATGTTGTTCGTGAGAATGCCGACCGACAGCAGCGATGGCGGCGCGATGTTGAACAGGCCTTCGGTCCACAAATGGCCCTGTTCCACGCCGTTGATCATTGCTTCGCTGGCGATCAGTGTGATGAGCTCCGGAAACGCGCGGACCAGCAACCACCCTGCTAGCGTGCTCACGGCGAACAGCAGCGAGACCCACAGAATCGCCGTGCGCATCCCGGCGACCACCTCGGGAATTTCATCACGGAACAGTGTGCGCAGGCGCGCACGCCAGTCGTGTGGCTTGCGATGGATGATCGCGTGCAGGCGACCGAATCGTTCGGCGAGTCCGCGGGTCATCTGACTGGACGGCAGGGCACGACGTGCAATCGACAGATCGCGTCCCAGCGAACGATAGATTTCCACGGCCTGCAATGCTTGCGGTGCGCTGTGCGAGCGATTGCGTTCGAACGTTTCCAGCGTCCGCGACAACTGTTGCCAGCTTTGCGCGCGCGCAGTGAGCCAGCGTTGCAATGCCTTGCTTTCGTCCATGGCGAGTCCTGAAGTTGGGCGAATTAGTCGGACAGGCCGCGGGGCTACGGTAGCAGCGCTTTCAGGCGCGTCTGCAGTTCGTGCGCACTCAAGCCAGCCAGCGCGGCCGCCGAGAGATCCGGCTCGACCTTCGCCAGCAGTGAGCGCGCAATGTCGTTGCGGGTCGGATCGTCGAGCTCGGGCCAGCGCTCCAGCAATTCGTGGATCAGGTCGATGCTCTGCACCGACAACCTGCTGTCCGTGGTGGCGCCGCCCATGCGGGCGAACGTCTTTTCGCTCGTGGCGTTGTCGATGACCAGCAACGTGCCCGCTGCGAGATCGCCAATGCGCACGCTGTGCTCGGTGAATAACACAGTCGCCAGGCCGACCAGGTAGAACGTCGGCAAGGAATCGATCAGCCGGAACAGATTGCGCAGCAGCAAGGCGCCTGCGCCCGGCAAGTCGCCCTGGCGCGTGACGATGCGTATGCCGGCCATGCGCTTGCCCGGCGTTCGGCCGCGCATGACCAGTTCGAGCACGGGATGATAGAGAAAGTAAATCGCCAGGGCAGGCAGCAGCGCCGCTAACACGTAGCTGCCACTCATCTTGCTGCCGCTGCCGAACCAATGGCTGAAGCCGCCCGACAGCACCGTGCCGACGATCCACCAGGCCATGGCCAGCAGCAAGCGGATGTGCCAATCGATGACGAAAGCATAACTGCGACTGCCCGCGCCTGCGATGCGCAGTTCGATGTCGACTCCGGTGATGCTCTGGATGGTGATGTGGGACATTCGGAACGGGCTGCGGTGGGATTGGGGATTCGGGTCAAAGGATGGCAATAGGGATCATGCGGATTTTTTCCGGCAACGAAAGGGTTTCATCCACCGCATCCCACGTGCCGCTCGCAGCATCACTTCAGACGTACATACGACGTTGACGATCCGGACTATACGAGACTATCGTCGGCCATAAAATCAAAATCAGCGGCCTATCCAGGAGGGAGCATGAATCTGGTCATGTGCACGTATGAAAGGCATGCCGGTGCAATCCTCAGCATCCTCAATGACGCCATTGAGAACTCCACCGCCATTTATGACTATGAGCCTCGATTGCCGGAGAGCATGGTCGGTTGGTTCAAGGCAAAAGAGCAGGGACATTTTCCAGTGGTCGGTGTCGAGTCTCGCGAGGGTGAGCTTCTAGGATTTGCGAGTTACGGTGTATTCCGAGCTTGGCCGGCATACAAATACACCGTCGAGCATTCTGTTTACGTGCATCGGGACTACCGCGGGCGCGGCCTGGGTGCCCAGCTTATTCGGGAGCTTATCGCGCGAGCGAAAACGCAAGGTGTTCATGTGCTGGTGGGCGGTATCGACGCATCGAACAAGACCAGCGTTGAGTTGCACCAGAGGCTGGGCTTTGTTCATGCGGGAACGATCCGGCAGGCGGGATTCAAGTTCGGTCGTTGGCTCGACCTGGCCTTCTATCAGCTGATTCTCGAAACACCGTTGGACCCTACCGATGGTTGATGGGGCTTCGCTTGCTTGCGCACTCGGATGAGATCAAACGTTACGCCCCCACCCAGGGCCAAAGATCAGCGCACGCTCGACGATCTTTTAAAGAACTGCAATCCGTTACGGTCGATCTTCACCGTGAACCACGAGTGCGAGGTCAGCAACGCATCTCAATGCGCTACATGCTTGCGATACAACGACTGAGCGTTATGCATCGAGAGAAATTGATACAGGCGAATATTTCTAACTGGTAGGATTCAAGGATGAAAGTCTCTGAAGTACTGCGAATGCTGGCCGAGGATGGTTGGTATTTGGTGGCAACCAAAGGCAGTCATCGCCAATTTAAGCACCCCAACAAGCCTGGGCGCGTTACAGTTCCCGGAAAACCGAGCAATGACTTGGCACCGGGCACGCTGACAGTATCCTGAAACAGTCGGGATTGAAGAAATAAGGTAAATGCTATGTGCTACGCAATCGTCATCGAAAACGCTGGCGGAAATTTTTCTGGATACGTTCCGGATCTTCCCGGCTGCGTGGCAACTGGCTCAACGATTCAAGAGACCGAACAAGCGCTTCGCGAAGCAATGGAGTTTCATCTGGAAGGGATGCGTGAAGATGGCGATCCGATTCCGCCACCCTCAAGCCACGTCGAGTACATCGAAGTCGCTGCATAAAGATGACATCCTTGTCATTGCTCGCTCATCCAGACCGCAAGCGCGGTGGCCTAGTGCGAATCACTAGCATTCGTTCGTGACATTGCGGGCAACGAAACCGCGCTTGGTGTTTTTGCGTCTTTTACCGCTGTAGCACGCTCTGGTCGTCTTGCCGCTACGACATGGCTGTTTGTAGTACCTGTGAGATGACTCGACGCGGTGTTCAGATAGTTGCATTGGTGATTCCATAGGGTCAGCCTGGACCCGAATCCCGAATCCAAACTCATTCCACCACGCGAGCCAGCTGTTCGGCCTGGAATTCCTGCTGCAAGGGCTGAATGACGTCGTCGAGATCGCCATTCATCACGTTGGCGAGCTTGTACAGCGTCAGGTTGATACGGTGATCGGTGACGCGGCCTTGCGGAAAATTGTAGGTGCGAATGCGTTCCGAGCGATCGCCGGAGCCGACCTGCAGTTTGCGCGACTGCGCTTCGGCCTGGTCGCGCTTCTCCTGCTCCGCCGACAGCAGCTTTGCCTTGAGCAGCGACATCGCGCGCGAACGGTTCTTGTGCTGCGAGCGCTCATCCTGGCATTCGACCACGATGCCGGTGGGAATGTGCGTGATGCGAATCGCCGAATCGGTCTTGTTTACGTGCTGACCGCCGGCGCCCGACGCGCGAAACGTGTCAATGCGCAGATCGGCGGGATTCAGATCGACGGATTCCACTTCGGCGACCTCCGGAAGAATCGCGACCGTGCAGGCCGACGTATGGATACGGCCCTGCGCCTCCGTGGCCGGGACCCGCTGAACACGATGCGTGCCCGATTCGAATTTGAAATACGAAAACGCGCCGCGACCGACGATGCGGCTGATCACTTCCTTGTAGCCGCCGTGTTCGCCCTGGCTTTCCGACATGATCTCTACCTGCCAGCCGCGGTTGTCGGCGTAGCGTGAATACATGCGGAACAAGTCGCCGGCAAAGATCGCAGCTTCATCGCCGCCGGTGCCGGCGCGTACTTCGAGATAAATATTGCTGTCATCGCGCGGGTCTTTCGGCAGCAGCAGTTTTGCCAGTTCCTGCGCTTCGACGTCGATGCGCGCGGCGAGCGAGGTGAGCTCTTCGCGGCCCAACTCACGCAGGTCCGCATCGTCGCCATCAAGCATTTCCTGCGCCTGGGCGCGTTCGCCAAGCAATCGCTGGTAGTCGTTGTAGCGGGACACGACCGGTTCGAGCCGCGCGTACTCCATCGACAGTTCGCGAAACTTGTCATTGTTCGCAATCACGTCCGGATCGGACAGCATGGCGCTGACTTCCTGATGACGCTCGATGA
This sequence comes from Gammaproteobacteria bacterium, assembly GCA_020029545.1. Classification (GTDB taxonomy): domain Bacteria; phylum Pseudomonadota; class Gammaproteobacteria; order Steroidobacterales; family Steroidobacteraceae; genus Steroidobacter. The sequence goes on along the minus strand of JAIBJL010000059.1, from coordinate 1,556 downwards.
GCTTCTCCAGTTTGTTACGAATCGAATCCTTCATTGCGTCTTCAGTGAGATCTTGTCGGTAGTGGAATTGAGCGTGGCGGATGCATCGGCATCGGACGTATCGGACAGCGCAAACAGTTCACGCGCCGCATGAATGATTTCGGCTTCGCCCCGTTCGGCGGCTTCACGCAGCCGCTGACTCGGTGAGTGCATCAGGCGGTTGGTCAGCGTGACGGCGAGAAATTCCATGACTTCGCCCGGATCGCGCCCCGTAGCAAGCATGCGGCGCGCCTGCAGCACGGTCTGTTCGCGCAGTTGATCTGCATCGTCGCGTAGTCGGCGGATCGTCGGCACCGCATCGAGCGTCTTGAGCTGCTGTTCGAACTGCGCGATCTCGGCGGCAATCATCTGGCTGGCCGAGCGCGCCGCATCGCGCCGGGATTCCATGTTCTCGTTCACGACACTCTGCAGGTCGTCGATCGTGAACAGATAGATGTCTTCCAGCTTCGCGACTTCCGGCTCGATGTCGCGCGGCACCGCGATATCGACCATGAAGATCGGCCGCCTGCGCCGGGCGCGCAATGCCAGCTTCACGGCGTCATGCGTGATGACAGGTGTCGGGCTCGCCGTCGAGCTGATCACGATGTCGGCCTCCTGCAAGTGCGCGGCGATGGCATCCAGGCCGATCGCGAATCCATTGAATTCGTTGGCCAGTTCCTGCGCGCGTTCGACGCTGCGATTGGCGACGATAATGCGGCGGATGCCGTGTGCATGCAGATGCCGCGCCGCCAGTGCGATGGTTTCCCCGGCGCCGACCAGCAACGCGGTGTGCTGTTCGAACTGTTCGAAGACGTTGCGTGCCATCGCCACGGCGGCGGATGCAACCGACACGGCATTGGCGCCGATGCGTGTCTGTGTGCGCACGCGTTTGGCGACCGAGAATGCCGTCTGCACCAAGCGGTTCAGGTACGGTCCGGTGACCCCTTCATCCAGTGCGGCGCGATAGGCGTCTTTGAGCTGCCCGAGAATCTGCGGTTCGCCGAGCACCAGCGAGTCCAGGCCGCAGGCGACCGTGAACAGGTGCTGGATTGCTGCCGTATCGGTCAGTCGATACAAGGATTCATGAATATCGAGATGGTGGTCGGCCAGGTCGTGCCAGTCGGTGAGCCAGTGGCTCAGTGGCTCGGTGCCGGAGTCCGAAACGCAGTACAGTTCGGTGCGATTGCACGTGGAAACGATCAGCGATTCGCGCACGCCTGCGACCGCGACCAGTTCGCGCAGTGCCGCCGACAGATCCCCGCTCGCGAAGACAACTTTTTCGCGAATTTCGACGGGGGCCGTGCGGTGATTGATTCCGATGACAACGAATGGCATGCGACGTGCTGCGCGAAGCGGCGGCGATTGTCCGTCGAAGGGTGGGAGATAACAAGCACGACGACAGTGCGCAAGGAACCTTATGGCGATTTCCGAGTACCAAAGGAGGCTGTCGTAAAAGTCCTTTTGCGACTGCCTCCCGCCGGCCACGGATGGCCGGACGAAATCAAGCACCCTCTTAGGTGCTTGATTTCGGGAGCGCC